>NZ_LMPK01000038.1:277946-280066 GCF_001423825.1 Microbacterium sp. Leaf351 | reverse complement strand
CCCCTCCCGCCAGGACATCGCCGCCTTTTACCCGAAGGGCGGCGATGTTGCGTCTCACATCCCCCCGGATTCCTCCCCAGGCGCGGCGGCCGACTCGGGATCGCTCGATGCTCCACCGATGCGAGCGGGCAGGATGCCGCGGCATCCGCGTCTTTCTAACGTCGCCGGTGTGCAGCAGCTCTTCGTCGCCCGGCCCTCGTCCGCGGCACCCATGGCATCCGCTGACCTGGCGCCCGGGCGCCCGATCGCGCAGTTCGGGGTGCTGGCGCCGCTGATCGCCGACCCTGCCGTGACCGACGTTTTCGTCAACGGCGGCGACGGGGTCTTCGTCGATCGTGGCGATGGCGCCGTGCACGAGAAGGGGGTGCGACTCAGCGCCGAGGACGCCCGTGCACTTGCCGTGCATCTCATCGCGTTGGGCGGTCGTCACATCGACGACGCGACGCCCTGCATCGATGTGCGCGTCGCCGGCGGTCTGCGCGTGCATGCCGTACTGCCACCGCTCGCTGTCGACGGCGCGGTGGTCTCGATCCGGGCGCGACGGTTCGAGTCGCCCACCCTCGACGATCTCCAGCGTGGCGGGATGTTCGGCCCCGCGCAGCGGTCTCGGCTCGACGATCTCGTCGCTCACCGCCGCAACGTGCTCATCGCGGGCGCCGCGGGGAGCGGTAAGACGACACTGCTCGCCGCGATGCTGGCGGCCGTACCGGTGACCGAACGTATCGTCACGATCGAGGATGTCGCCGAGCTCTCCTTCGAGCACCCGCATCACGTTCGCCTGGAATCCCGGCAGGCCAATCTCGAGGGCGCCGGTGCGATCGGTCTCGACCGACTGGTGCGCGAGGCGCTGCGCATGCGGCCCGATCGGCTGGTCGTGGGCGAGTGTCGCGGAGCCGAGGTGCGAGAACTGCTCACGGCGCTCAACACCGGCCACGACGGCGGCGCGGGCACCGTGCACGCCAACGGCATCGGCGACGTCGCCGCCCGACTCGAGGCGCTGGGTGCTCTCGCCGGACTCGACGACGCGGCGCTCGCGAGACAGGTCGCGAGCTCGATCGATGCGGTGGTCTTCCTCGAACGGGATGCCGCGGGCCGCCGCCGTGTCGGGGCCGTGGGTGTGCCGGTCCTCCAGGCGGGGCGACTGCGCGTCGAGGCGGAGCCCGTCGCATGATCGGCGCCGTGCGCGGTGGCTCCCGGCGCCGCGCTCCCGATTCGATGTCCTCGTCCGCCGATGTCGCCCTGCAGCTCGCGGTGCTGCTGCAAGCGGGCGTGACCCCCGATCGAGCGTGGGAGCACATCGTCGCTGCGGGCGCGCGCGATCTCGCACCGCTCACCGACGGTGGCGACCGCGCCGTCGCGCTGGCGCGACTCGGAGACCAGTGGGCGCCGCTCGCCGCGGTGTGGCAGGTTGCCATCACGGTGGGCGCGCCGCTCGCGGTCACACTGCGCGATGCCGCGACGGCGGTGCGCGACGCCGACGAGGTGCGCGACGAGATCGCGGTGGCCCTGGCGGAACCGGTCGCGACCGCGCGGCTGGTGGCATGGCTGCCCGCCGTCGCCGTGCTGCTGTCCCTTACTCTCGGATTCGACCTGTCCGCTGTCGTGCGCTCGCCGATCGGCATCGCGTGCCTCCTCGCCGGTGTCGCGCTGATGCTCCTCGCCCGCCGCTGGACACGGCGCCTCGTCGCCCGCGCGCAGCCGGCTGCCGGGGTGGCCGGCATCGACGCCGACCTCGTCGCCATCGCGCTGTCGGGCGGCACATCGCTCGATGCTGCACGGCGCGCGGCGGCCGAGGCGGGGCATCCGGTCACCGTCGAGACCGTGCGGGCGCTCGAGCTGTCCATGCGCGCGGGCGTGCCGGCCGCGGAGCTGCTGCGCGCGCAGGCCGCGCGTCAGCGACGCCTCGCCCGCACGGACGGGCGGGAGCGCGCGGCGCGGCTGGGGTCGGCGCTGCTGCTGCCCCTCGGGGTGTGCACGCTGCCCGCCTTCCTCCTGCTGGGGGTGGCGCCGATGATCCTCGGCGTGCTGGCCAGCGGCGGAGGCGTCATCTGAACCCGTGCCCACCCACCCGTGCCCGCCCACCCGTGCCCGCCCACCCGTGCCCGCCCACCCGTGCCCGC
>NZ_LMPK01000038.1:271237-277860 GCF_001423825.1 Microbacterium sp. Leaf351 | reverse complement strand
CGAGCGCGGGTGCTCTTCGGGCGCGCGGCCCCCGCCTCCGGCGATGAGGGCGCGGCGACTGCGGAGTACGCGATCGCGACGATGGCCACTGTTGATCGGTTAGGGCGTTTACTATTCGACGCCGAGTCGCGTCATCATTTCTTCGAGTTCGGCCGTGATCGCATCCTTCGAGACGATCTCGACCTGTGCCTGCGTAGGCGCGTCGAGCCCGTACAAGGCCGCCTCGCGCTTCTGCACGTCGAGCAGCAGTCGGAACGCCTCGCGGTCGATCGTGCCCGACTCAGCGGCCTTCCCGAGCGCAGCGCGCGCCATGCGGCCGAGCGCGTCGAGTTCGTCCTGCTGTCGCTGGCGACGCTCGACGACGCCGGCGGCGAGATGATCCCGCAGCCGCGCGAAGTAGGCGTCGCTGCGCGACTTCAGCGTGATCTCACTCAGCGCGTAGCCGAGCCCGCCCTGCGCGACCGGCAGGGCCGATAGCTCGCGCATCGCTCGGAACGACAGTCGCTCGTTGCGACGGTCGTAGGCCCATTCTTCCTCGCGCATTACCTTGGCGGCGGTGACCTCGCGATCTCGCTTCTTGCCCATCGTCACCCCTTGAACTTCCGCAGCGACGCCGCGATGCGGCCCTCGACCCCGAGGGGGTCCGTCGCCTCGTTGATCGTGATGTCGTAGTTGTTGACGGTGTCGCCCTTACCACCGGCCACCGACACCGACCCGTCGAGCGGAACGACCGACGCCCCGGTGGGCAGGTTCAGCAGCTCGGGGCCGCGCTCGCCCACGATCACCGAGCCCGACCCGGTGATCGTGCCACCGGTCGCCAGCATCGGGATATGGCCGATCTTGACCCCGAAGGCGCCGCCGACGACGTTCGCACCGTCGATGGCCTGATTCAGAAAGCCGATCACGGTATTGATCGGCCCTCGGATCACGCCCACGATGTTGCGGAAGACCCCGCCGATGAAGTCGCCGATCCCGCCGAAGATCGTCCGCACCGTGTCGCCGATCGTCTGGAAGGCGCCGCCGATGAAGCCGGCGACGGGCGAGATCACGTTGCCCCAGATCCACTGCAGCGCGGCCCCTACGGCGTTGATCGCGGGCGAGGCGTTCGTCAGCGGCGACGGACTGGCGGGCGTAGATGGCGGCGCGGGTGCTCATAGGCAGAAGTATGCCCTAACCGATCAACCGCCGCCGCGGTCGCGTTCGCCGGCCTGCTGGTCGCGATCATGCGTTCGGATGAGGTGCGCGGCATCCTGGAGGATCTCGTCCGCCGTGCACTGACGGTCGGGTGAGCGGTGCCGCCGACCCGAGGGTTCGGGCCAGGGTGCCGTCGGGCGGTGCGACGGCAGGCGACGCGCCCGCGCGACCGGTCGACCTCGGCGCGCATGCCGCGGCCGGTGCGCGGCGACGAGGGGGCAGTCGCTGCGGAACTCGCCGTCGCCCTCCCCGCTCTCGTGCTCGTCGTCACCCTGTGCGTCGGGGGGCTCGCTGCGGCATCGCTTCAGGTGCGACTGCAGGATGCCGCGGCCGACGCCGCCCGACTGCTAGCCCGCGGTGAGAGCGTCGACCGGGCGCAGAGCACGGTGGCGCACGCGGAGGGGAGGGCCAGCATGCAGGTCAGTCGGGCAGAGGGGCTGGTGTGCGTGGTGGCGTCCGCGCCGAGCGCGCTGCCGGGCCTCACGATGTCGGCGCGGTCGTGCGCGCTCGAGAGCGGGTGGTGACATGCCGGGGGCGATCGTCACTCTGGCCGGCGCCGTCACCGTCGCGACGATCGCGACGGCCCTCGTGACGGCCGGCGCGGCGACGGCGGCGCGTCAGCGCGCGGTCGTCGCCGCCGACGCGGCCGCGCTCGCCGCGGCGGACGGCGCGAGCGGCGCCGTCGCCGGCGAGCCCTGCGCACTCGCCGAACGGCTCGCCCGCGCCCACCGCGCCGAGGTGCGCACCTGCACGATCGACGGCCTCATCGCGACGGTGGGAATCGGGGCGGACTTCGGTGCGTTCCAGATCTCCGCCACCGCACGGGCCGGGCCGCCGCAGGTCGTGGCCCCCTGAGCCGGGCGTGAGTGCGGGCAACGGTCATCGACGCCCCTCAGAGAGCACCGGCCGCCGGGTGTGTATGGTGTGCATCGACGAAAGGACCGTGAGTGGCACAGGGCAAGACCGCCAAGACGGAGAGCGGCAAGAAGCTCGTCATCGTGGAGTCGCCGACCAAGATGACCTCGATCCAGGGCTATCTCGGCGACGGCTACGAGGTGCTCAGCTCGGTCGGTCACATCCGCGACCTCGCGAGCAAGAAGGACATCCCGGCCGAGAAGAAGGCCGCGTACGGCAAGTACTCGATCGACGTCGACAACGGCTTCGACCCCTTCTATGTGGTCAGCGAGCGCAAGACCAAGACGGTCGCCGATCTGAAGCGCGCCCTCAAGTCCGCCGACGAGGTTCTGCTCGCCACCGATGAGGATCGCGAGGGGGAGGCCATCGCCTGGCACCTGCTCGAGGTGCTCTCGCCCAAGGTCCCCGTCAAGCGCATGGTGTTCCACGAGATCACCAAGGACGCGATCCGCAAGGCCGCCGAGAACACCCGCGAGCTCGACCTCGCGCTCGTCGACGCGCAGGAGACCCGCCGCGTGCTCGACCGCCTCTACGGCTGGGACGTCTCGCCGGTGCTGTGGCGCAAGGTCGGCAGCGGCACCCAGGGGCAGGCGCTCAGCGCCGGCCGGGTGCAGTCCGCCGCCACCCGCCTCGTCGTCGACCGCGAGCGCGAGCGCATGGCGTTCGTGTCCGCCAGCTATTGGGACATCGAAGCCCTCGCGACCGCGTCGGGCAGCTCGTTCACGACCCGGCTCGCCCGCATCGACGGCGCCCCGCTCGCCCGCGGCGGCGACTTCGACGACCGCGGCACACTGACCAAGGCCGTCGTCGTGCTCACCGAGGCCGACGCGCGCGCGCTCGCCATCGCGGTCGAGGGCGTGGGTGAGGCATCCGTCATCAGCGTCGACGCGAAGCCCGGCACCCGCAGCCCCCGCGCGCCCTTCACCACCTCGACCCTGCAGCAGGAGGCCGGTCGCAAGCTCTCGATGAGCGCGAAGCACACGATGAGCGTGGCGCAGCGTCTCTACGAGAAGGGGTACATCACCTATATGCGCACCGACTCCACCGCCCTCTCGACGCAGGCGGTGCAGGCGGCGCGCGAGCAGGCCGTCGCTCTCTACGGTGATCGCGCCGTTCCCGCGAACCCGCGCACCTACGCCAGCAAGAGCAAGAACGCGCAGGAGGCGCACGAGGCGATCCGCCCGTCGGGTGAGCACTTCCGCACGCCGGCGTCGATCTCGGGGTCCCTCGACCGCGACGAGCAGCGCGTCTACGACCTCATCTGGAAGCGCACTGTCGCCAGCCAGATGTCCGACGCGAAGTACGAGACCACGACCGTGACCCTCGCGGTTGCCGCGGCATCCAAGAAGCTCGAGTTCACCGCATCCGGCACCGTCTACACCTTCAAGGGCTTCCTCGAGGCCTACGAGGAGGGCCGCGACGAGAAGCGCAACGACGGCGACAAGGCAGACGACCAGTCGCTCCCCGCCCTCGCCGTCGGCGACGTGCTCACCACCAGCGACGTCGAGGCCAAGGGCCACTCCACGAGCCCCAAGCCCCGCTACACCGAAGCCTCGCTCGTCAAGGCGCTGGAGGAGAAGGGCATCGGACGCCCGTCGACCTTCGCGAGCATCATCGATGTGATCCTCGAACGCGGCTACGTCACCAAGCGCGGCCAGGCCCTGGTGCCCAGCTGGCTCGCCTTCAGCGTCGTGCGGCTGCTCGAGCAGCACTTCGCCGACCTCGTCGACTACGACTTCACCGCCGCCCTCGAAGACGACCTCGACGCGATCGCACGCGGCGAACAGCGCCGCGAGGAATGGCTGCGCGAGTTCTACTTCGGCTCCGAGAACCACGTGGGTCTGCGCCACATCGTCGACAACCTCGGCGACATCGACGCGCGCGAGCTCAACTCGACCCGCCTCACCGACATGGCGACGCTCCGGTTCGGCAAGTACGGGCCCTACATCGAGGTCACCGACCCGGATGCCGCGCCCGACACGAAGGCCCGGATCGTCAACGTGCCCGACGACCTCGCGCCCGACGAGCTCACCCCCGACAAGGTGCAGGAGCTCATCGACGCGCCCGTCGCCGGTGACCGTGTGCTCGGCGAGAACCCCGCGAACGGCAAGCTCATCGTCGTGAAGGACGGCCGATACGGCCCCTACGTGCAGGAGCTCGAGCCCGAGGCCGACCCTGAGGTCGACACCGCGACCGGCGAAGTGGTCGAGACGAAGAAGAAGACCACCAAGAAGGATGCCGCGCCGAAGCCGCGCACCGCGTCGCTGTTCAAGAGCATGTCGGTCGACACCGTCGACCTCGACACGGCTTTGCGACTGCTCGAGCTGCCCCGCACCGTCGGCACCGACCCCGAGAGCGGCGACGAGATCACCGCACAGAACGGCCGCTACGGCCCGTACCTGAAGAAGGGCACCGACTCGCGCTCCCTGGAGAGCGAGCAGCAGATCTTCGACGTCACCCTCGAGCAGGCGATCGAGATCTACGCGCAGCCCAAGTACGGCGCGCGCCGCGCCTCGAGCGCGCTCAAGGAGTTCGACGCCGACCCGGTCAGCGGCAAGCCCATCCGGGTGCGCGACGGTCGCTTCGGTCCGTATGTCACCGACGGTGAGACGAACGCGACCATCCCGCGCGGCGAGACCGTCGACGACGTCGACTTCGAACGCGCGAAGCAGCTTCTCGCCGACAAGCGCGCCAAGGGGCCGGCGCCCAAGCGCGCGACCGCGCGCCGCACGACGACGCGCAAGACCACCGCGAAGAAGTGACAGGCGACACCCGGCCCGGGCTCTGGATCACCCTCGAGGGCGGCGACGGCTCGGGCAAGACGACGCAGGCGGTGCGTCTGGAGGAGTGGCTGACCGGTGCCGGACGCACCGTCGTGCGCACTCGCGAGCCCGGCGGCACCGAGGTGGGGCGACTCGTGCGAGACATCGTGCTGCACCACCGCGGCGACATCGCTCCTCGCGCAGAAGCGCTGCTCTACGCCGCCGACCGCGCGCACCACATCGCCACACTCGTGCGACCGGCGCTGGAGCGCGGCGACGTCGTCATCCAAGACCGCTACCTCGACTCGTCCGTCGCCTATCAGGGTGCCGGACGCGTTCTCGACGGCGCCGACATCCGCGACATCTCGCTGTGGGCGGCCGAAGGCGAACTGCCCGATCTGACAGTGCTGCTCGACCTCGACCCGGCGTCGGCACGCGCACGACTCGACGCCGCCGACAAGCCGTTCGACCGGCTCGAGGCCGAGAAGGACGACTTCCACGCCCGCGTGCGCGACGCGTACCTTGCGCTCGCCGCCGCCGAGCCCCACCGGTTCCTCGTGATCGATGCCGCCGGAGCACCCGACGACATCGCCGCCACCGTCCGCACGCGCGTCGCCGCTCTCCTCTGACGACGTCCCCGGCCGCCGATAGTCTGGTGCGCATGGCTGCCACGATCACGGATGTCCCGTGGGGCGATGTGTGGGGCCAGCCCGAGGCTGTCGCACAGCTGCGGGCCGCGGCATCCGATCTCTCGCTGCTCGCCCACGCCTGGCTCATCACCGGGCCGCCCGGGTCAGGGCGCTCGACCCTGGCTCGTGCGTTCGCGGCCGCGCTCATCGCTGAGCCCGGAGATGAGCAGGCGATGCAGCAGGTGCTCATCGGCACCCACCCGGACCTCACCGCCCTGCGCACCGAGCAGGTCGTCATCCGCATCGACGAGGCGCGCTCCCTCGTCGAACGGGCCTATTTCGCCCCCTCACGCGGTCGCTTCCGGGTGATCATCGTCGAAGACGCCGACCGCATGGCCGAGCGCACCTCCAATGTGCTGTTGAAAGCGCTCGAAGAGCCGCCGGAGCAGACGGTCTGGGTGCTGTGCGCACCCAGTGACGCCGACCTTCTGCCCACCATCCGCTCGCGCGTGCGCACCGTTCGACTACGTGAGCCCGAGGTCGCCGACGTCGCGCGGCTCATCGTCGCCCGCACCGGCGTCGACGAGCGCGTCGCCGAGCAGTCCGCCCGTCACGCGCAGCGCCACATCGGCATGGCGCAGCGGCTCGCGACCGACGGTGCCGCCCGCGAACGCCGCGACGCCACACTCCGCGCCGTGCTCGGAGTGCGCGGCGTGTCCGACGCGGTCGAGGTAGCCGCCACCATCGTCAAGCTTGCGACCGACGACGCCAAGGCGCTGACCACAGAGCGGGACGAGGCCGAGCGCGCCGACCTGCTGCGTACGCTCGGCATCGCCGAAGGGCAGGCGGTACCCCCAGCGGTGAGATCGCAGGTCAACGCCCTCGCCGAAGACCAGAAACGCCGCGCGACGCGCAGCCTGCGCGACGGCATCGATCGGGTGCTCACCGACCTCGAATCGCTCTTCCGCGACGCCGTGATGCTGCAGTTCGGGCGGGACGAGGAGAATCTCATCAACCTCGAGCTCGCCTCGCAGCTCCATGCGCTCGCGTCCGCCTGGCCGCCCGACCGCACTCTCACCGTGCTCGATCGCATCACGGTCACCCGTGAGAACCTCGAACGAAA
>NZ_LMPK01000038.1:269791-271137 GCF_001423825.1 Microbacterium sp. Leaf351 | reverse complement strand
CCCCGTCGGCCGACGGCGTGGTCGCGAATGTCGCGAGCTTCTACACCCAGACCCTCAGCTGGTCCTCGTGCGGCACCGGCTTCGACTGCACGTCCGTGACGGCGCCCCTCGACTGGCAGAACCCTGAAGCCGGAACGATCACCCTCGCCGTCATCCGCCATCGCGCGACCAACGGCACGGCGCTCGGATCGCTGCTCACGAACCCCGGGGGGCCGGGCGCGAGCGGCTACGACCTCATCCAGCAGAATCTCGACTATGCGGTCGGCTCCGAACTGCAGAAGACGTTCGACGTGATCGGCTTCGACCCTCGCGGAGTCGGGCGTTCGACCGCCGTGACCTGCTACGACGCGAAGCAGATGGACTCCTATCTGTTCGATCTCGTTCCCGCGCCGCGCGGGAGTGCGACGTGGACCAGCGATCTCGTCGCCAGCCAGAAGGCGTTCGGTGCGGCGTGCGAACAGAACAGCTCCGGGCTCCTGCCCTACATCACGACCGACCAGGCCGCGCGCGACATGGACCTGCTGCGCGGCGTGCTCGGCGACAAGAAGCTGAACTACCTCGGCTACTCCTACGGAACGTTCCTGGGAGCGACCTACGCGAAGCTCTTCCCCCAGAACGTCGGACGCATGGTCCTCGACGGTGCCCTCGATCCGTCGGTGTCGGGACTGGACGTGTCGACCACCCAGGCGATCGGGTTCCAGTCGGCCCTTCGCGCCTACATGACGAACTGCCTCGCCGGGTCGTCGTGCCCGTTCACCGGCACCGTCGATCAAGCCCTCGCCTCCCTCGGCGACCTCCTCGCGCAGGTCGACAAGACCCCGATCACCAACGCGGACGGGCGAAAGCTCGGCGCCGACTCGCTGGTCACCGGCATCGTCGCAGCCCTCTACTCGAAGGACAGCTGGCCGGTGCTCTCCTCGGCCCTCGCCGCCGTCAAGTCCGGCAGCGCCGCGCAGGCGTTCCGGCTCGTCGACTTCTACTACAACCGCAGCAGCAACGGCGTCTACCAGGACAACTCGACCGAGGCGTTCGAGGCGTACAACTGCATGGACTACCCTCAGGTCACCTCGCAGGCTCTGAAAGACGCCTCCAAGGCCGAGATTGCGGCGAAGGCTCCGACGATCGCGCCGTACTGGAGCGGTCCCGACCCGTGCGCCGTCTGGCCGATCACGGCGACCGGCGTGCGTGAGAAGATCAGCGCCCCCGGCGCCCCGCCGATCATCGTCATCGGCACCACCAACGACCCGGCCACGCCGTACGTGTGGGCGAAGTCGCTCGCGGAGCAGCTGTCGTCCGGCGTCCTGATCACCCATGAGGGCGAGGGGCACACGGCGTTCAACAAGGGC
>NZ_LMPK01000038.1:249537-269755 GCF_001423825.1 Microbacterium sp. Leaf351 | reverse complement strand
GGATGCTGCGGCATCCGCGCGGACGAGGCGAGCGCCGGCGTTCGCGGGCGGTCGGGTGACCATGTAAGATCGGAGATCGTGCGCCGCGGCATCGCGGCTCGCCACCTTAGCTCAGACGGCAGAGCGATTCACTCGTAATGAATAGGTCAAGGGTTCGATTCCCTTAGGTGGCTCCACACTCTTGAAGGCCCCGGGCGACGCCCGGGGCCTTCGTCGTCGCAGAGGGCGGTTTCGCTACAGTGAAAGGGATGTCGCTGCTCGACGTGCTCGCGGAACTGTTCACCTGGGTGGGCTTCGGCATCGGCGCGCTTCTGGCCGGCGTCGCCGTGGTCGCGTACCTCTTCGACGGCACGTGGATGCGGGTCGATGCGATGCTCGAGCGCGAGGACGGCGAACTCGTCGCGCGGTGGTTTGCGTCCGACGGTGGGGTGGGTCGTGCCGTGCTGCACCCGCACGACGCCGAGCGTCTGGGCGACGCCGCGCATGCGGAGCTCTTCGCCCGCGAGGGGTCACATCACCGCGTGCGCCTGTCGGGGCGGTCGCCTCTCGTTTCCGCGCTCGGATGGTTCGCGGCGGGGTTCCTCGCACTCGGTGTCGTCGCTGTCGCGGCCTCCATGGTGCTGCTGTTCGCCGGAGTCTGAGGCGCGGTCGATCCCGTGGTGAGCGGATGCCGCGCTCAGTCGAGGGCGAGCATCACCGCGGCGCCGAGCGCGAGGGTGAGTCCGACGATCTGCACCGGCGCGATGCGTTCGCGCAGCACGATCGCCGCGAGCACGATCGTGCCGGCTGGGTAGAGCGCCGTCAGCGCGGCGACGATCGACAGATCGCCGGTGCGCAGCGCGAGCAGCATGGCGATGTTCGCCACCGCGTCGCCGACGCCGCCGACGGCGGCCGGCCACCACACGATGCGGCTGCCGGCGACCGCCGCCGGGGAACGCAGCGCCTCGACGACGGAACGGCGCCGCGCCGCCGCCCACGCGATCATGCCGGCGACGATGAGCACCGTGAGGGTGACGTTGACGGCGCGGGAGACGAGCAGTGCATCGAGCCCGCTCTCGGCGGATGTGTGATCGATCGCGATGATCTGCGCGCCGATCGCGAGGCCCGCCCCGACGGCGAGGGCGAGTCCCCGGATGCTCGGGCGCACGGCCCCCTGCTCGGGCACGAACCCGACGAGTGCGACGGCGACGAGCGCGACGCCGAGGCCGGCCCAGGCGAGCGGTCCGAGCGACTCACCGCCGACGGTGACGCCCCAGATCATCGGGGCGACGGCCGAGACGATCGCGGTCAGCGGCGACAGGATGCTCATCGGCCCGATCGCGAGGCAGGCGTACAGCAGGGCGAGGGAGACGACGCCGCAGACTCCCGAGATCGCGCCCCAGGCGGCATCAGCGGCGCTCAGCGTGCCGCCCGCGATCGGCGCCGCGATCAGCAGCACGACGACGCCGGTGCACGCGGCGATCGCGGTGACCACGATCGGCTTGAGATGTCGCGCGGTGAGCCCGCCGAGGAAGTCGGCCGCGCCCCACAGCAGTGCCCCGCTCAGGGAGAGGAGGGCGGCCAGCATCGCGATCAGCCTAGGGGAGGGGTGGCGCCCGCGATATTTCGCTAGATAAGCTAGGTATATGGATGCCGCGTCCCCCACGTCCCGCCGCAGTGACCGCCGTCAGACCGACCGGGCGACGACCCGCTGGCTGCGCATCGGCATCCCGCTGCTGCTGGTCGCCGTCTGGCTCGCGGGCGGAGCCATCGGCGGACCCTACTTCGGCAAGGTCGACGAGGTGTCCACGAACGACCAGGCGTCGTACCTGCCCCAGAGCGCGCCCTCGACGAAGGTGAACGCGCTGCTGCCCGACTTCCTCGGCTCCGACAGCATCCCGGCGGTCGTCGTGGCCCAGGCGCCGTCGGCCCTCACCGATACTCAGAAGGCTGATCTGACGTCCCTCGCCGACCGCTTCGGCGCGGTCTCGGGCGTCACCGGCACGGTGTCGCCCCCGATCATCTCCGACGACGGCCGCGCGGCGCAGATCATCGTGCCCGTCTCGTCATCGGCGTCGGTCGGCGATGTCGTGGGCGAGCTGCGGGCCGCGGCATCCGATCTGTCCGACGGGGTGCAGGTGTGGGTGACCGGTCCCGCCGGGTTCACCGCCGACCTCGTGAAGGGGTTCCTCGGCATCGACGGACTGCTGCTCGGCGTCGCCCTGCTCGCCGTGTTCGTGATCCTGGTGATCGTCTACCGCTCGCCGCTGCTTCCCGTGCTGGTGCTGCTCACCTCGATGTTCGCGCTGTGCGTGGCGCTGCTGACGGTGTGGTGGCTGGCGAAGGCGGGCATCTTCGTGCTCAACGGCCAGGTGCAGGGCATCCTGTTCATCCTGGTGATCGGCGCCGCCACCGACTATGCACTGCTCTACACCGCCCGCTTCCGCGAGGCGATCGGTGAGAGGATGCCGCGCTGGGCCGCCACGCGCGCCGCCTGGCGGGGAGCGTTCGAGCCGATCCTCGCCTCGGGCGGCACCGTCATCGCGGGCCTGCTGTGCCTGCTGCTCTCCGACCTCGCCACCAACCGCGCCCTCGGCCCGATCGCCGCGATCGGCATCGTGTTCGCGATGCTGTCTGCCCTGACATTCCTGCCGTCGTTGCTCGCCTTGTTCGGGCGCGCCGCCTTCTGGCCGTTCGTGCCGCGGCATCCGCTCGGTGCACTTCCCGACGACCTCACCGCCCCCGTGCGCGGCTTCTGGCCGCGCCAGGCGCGTTTCATCGCCCGCCGCGCCCGCCCGATCTGGATCATCGCGACCATCGTGCTGCTCGCCGCCGGCGTCGGGGTCACGCAGCTGCGCGCGCAAGGTGTTCCCTCGAGCGACCTCGTGCTCGGCGCCTCGGAGGCGCGCGACGGCCAGGCCGTGCTCGGCGACCACTTCCCGGCGGGCTCCGGCAGCCCCGTCACGATCGTCGCACCGCAGTCCGACCTCACTGCGGTCGTGAGCCGTCTCGCCGCCGAGCCGGGCATCTCGAGCGTCGCCGTGGTCTCGGCCGACTCTCCCTCGGGGCAGGCGACCGCCACCGTGCAGGGCGGCCAGCTCGTGCTCGTGTCGCAGGGACCGCCCGCCGCGACCGCACCCGCCCCGACCGTGCGCGACGGCGACGTGCTCGTCTATGCGACCCTCACCGACGCGGCCGACTCGACGGCGGCCGAGAACGTCGTGCGCACCATCCGCGCCGACCTCGACACGCAGCTCGGTGCCGGCACGTCGCTCGTCGGCGGCACCACCGCGCTCGACGTCGACGCGAACGACACGGCGATTCACGACCGCACCGAGATCATTCCCGTCATCCTCGGGGTGATCCTGCTGATCCTCATGCTGCTGCTGCGTTCGATCCTCGCGCCGGTGCTGCTCGTGCTCAGCGTCGTGGTCTCGTTCGCCGCGGCCCTCGGAGTGAGCGCACTCGTGTTCGACGGCGTGCTCGGATTCCCGGGCGCCGACCCATCGGTCCCGCTCTACGGGTTCGTGTTCCTCGTCGCACTCGGCGTCGACTACAACATCTTCCTGATGTCGCGCGTAAGAGAGGAGTCCGTTCGCCACGGCACGCGCCGCGGCATCCTACGCGGCTTCGTGGCCACCGGCGGGGTCATCACCTCGGCCGGGCTGGTGCTCGCGGCCACGTTCGCGGCGCTGGGAGTCATCCCGATCCTCTTCCTCGCGCAGATCGCGTTCATCGTCGCGTTCGGCGTGCTGCTCGACACGTTCGTGGTGCGGTCGCTGCTCGTGCCCGCGCTCGCCTACGACCTCGGCAAGGTGATCTGGTGGCCCTCGGCGCTATGGCGGCGCGGGGCGCCGTGACGCCTATGCTGGCGCTATGACGCGGGCCCTGTTCATCGTCGACGTGCAGAACGACTTCACCGAGCACGGAGCGCTGGGGGTGGTCGGGGGTGACGCCGTCGCCCGCCGCATCTCCGCGTTCCTCGCCGCCCACCGAGGCGAGTACGCGCTGGTCGTGGCGTCCCGTGACTGGCATGACGCCGAGGGTGACAACGGTGGGCACTTCGCCGCCGAACCCGACTTCGTCGACACCTGGCCGCCCCACTGCGTCGCCGGGACCCCCGGCGCCGACTATGACGACGGGTTCGATCCGACGGGCGTCGACGTGCACCTGAAGAAGGGGCAGGGCAAGCCCGCCTACTCGCTCTTCGAGGGCGTCGCCGACGACGGCCGCACCGCGACCGACCTGCTGACCGAGCGCGGCACCCTCGACATCGACATCGTCGGCATCGCGACCGACTACTGCGTGCGCGCCTCCGCCCTCGACGCCCTCGCCGCCGGGCGGCGCGTGCGGGTGTTCACGGATCTCATCGAGGGCGTGCACGCCGACTCCAGCGCCGCCGCGCTCGCAGAGATCGGCCATGCGGGCGGCGAGATCACGACGTCGGATGCCGCGACCGGGGGCCGCCCGTGAGCGCGCCGTGGCCGGCGGTCGCCGTCGCCCCGGGGTGGTACCCGGATCCCGTCGACGCTCGCTTCGTGCGGTGGTGGTCCGGTCGCGAGTGGACGGGCCACGTGCAGGGGGCGATCGCCAGCCCCGCTCCTCCGGCCGTGCGTCGAGACATCCGCACGGGGACGGTGTGGATCTGGCTCGTCACACTCTCGCCACTGCTGTCCACGGCGACGCTCTTTGTGTGGAACATCCCCGCCGATGTCGACGTGCTCCTTCACGACATCGCGCGGCAGGCGTACGACACAGGCCCGTTCGACACGACGATCCTCTCGATCGTCGCCACCCGTGGGCTGATCTGGTATCTGATCGTGCTCGCCGTGAGTGCGCTCGTCTACGCCGCGGGCGTGGCCATGTCGGCGCGCGACGCGGCCGTGCTGCGCCGACGAGGAGTCGTCGACCCGTTCCCGTGGGCGTGGGCGTTCCTGTCGGGTTCGATCTACGTGATCGGGCGCACAGTGATCGCGCGGCGTCGCACAGGGAGCGATCTCGGGATGCTGTGGGTGGAGATCGGCCTGATCGTGCTGGTGAACGTCCTCGTCGTCGTCTGGTTGATGGTCATCCTCATGTCCGTGGGCGCGACGGTGGCCAGCCTGTCCGGTGGCGTGATCTCGTCGGTCTGACTTCGGCTGCCCGATCTCGACCCGGTGCGCATCGGCGACGTAGGCTGATCGCAGATTCAGGAGATCACGACGAGGGTGGACGAGCGTGAGTGACAGCGTGAGTGACAGCGTGAGTGACAGCGAGAGCGCGGCGGTCGCCGGCTGGTATCCCGACCCCCTGCAGCCCGGCGCCGAGCGGTGGTGGGACGGCACGGCATGGAGCACGGCGACACGGCTGATCGCCGCCCCCGCGGTGGAGACGGGGTCCCCGGCGCCCATCACGAGCGGGGTCGATTCGATCTGGATCTGGCTGGTCGTGCTCGTCCCCGTGCTCAATCTGCTGCGCTTGCCGCTGATGGACATCGGCGGCTACGTGCAGGCAGTCTTCGAGGCCACGCGATACGGCCGCGGATCGGGACAGATCGCGGCGGTGCTCACGACCTGGGGGCCTCGATTCGTGCTCTCGTCGGCGCTCGGAGTGGTGACGTACGGGCTCACCGTGCTCTTCGGTGCGCTCGACTGGCTGCGCCTGCGTCGGCTCGGCGTCGATCGGCCGTTCCACTGGGCGTGGGGCTTCCTCTGGTCACTCGTCTACGTGATCGGGCGCGCCGTGGTGATCCGACGCCGTACCGGGAAGCTGTCGCCCACCCTCTGGATCTCCATCGCCGTCGTCATCGTTGTGATCGCGGTGTCGATCGCGTTCACGTTCGCCGCAGTCCTCGGCGCACTCCAGGGTATCACGCCCATTCCGCCCTCAGGAATCGTCAGCTGAATTCACAATTCGCTCAATTGCAGTGTCGAATCTTGAGCTGACTGCTGCATCGACGTAGTCTCCAGGTGTCGGCGACGAGGCCGACACGAGCCGTCGTCCGGCCTCACGAGGGCCGGCGCGAACCGGAGGTCGCAATGGTGCACACCCTCATCCCCGAGACCCTTCCCGCCGCCGACGTCGACGATGTCGCGCGGGTGCTCACCCCTGAGGGCGAGCGCATCCCCGATCGACTGCTCGACCCCTGGATCACGGATGTCAACACCGGCGCCCTGCGCGCGCTGCACCGCGACATGTCGGTGCTGCGCCGCCTCGATGCCGAGGGCGTCGCGCTGCAGCGTCAGGGGCAGCTCGGCCTCTGGGCGCCGTGCGCCGGCCAGGAGGCCACTCAGATCGGCATCGCCCGGGCGTTCCGCGACGACGACTTCCACTTCACGAGCTACCGCGAGCTCGGCGTGCTCTACGCGCGCGGTGTGAGCCCCGACGGCCTCGTGCGCCAGTGGCGCGGCGAGGCGCCCTCGGGGTACGACCCGTTCGACGTGCACGTCGCGCCGCTGCAGATCATCATCGGCGCGCAGAGCCTGCACGCCGTCGGCTACGCGATGGGCGTGCAGCGCGACGGCGGCGACCAGGTCGCCGCGGCCTGGTTCGGTGACGGCGCGACGAGCGAGGGCGACGTCAGCGAGGCGCTCGTGTGGGCGGCATCCTTCGACGCACCCGTCGTGTTCGTGTGCACCAACAACCAGTACGCGATCTCCGAGCCCGTCGGCGTGCAGACCCGGCACTCGATCGCCACCCGTGCCGCCGGCTTCGGGGTGCCGAGCCTGCGCGTCGACGGCAACGATGTGCTCGCGTGCCTCGCCGCCGGACGCTGGGCCGCCCACCACGCCCGCTCGGGGGAGGGCCCCGCCTTCATCGAGGCGGTCACGTACCGGATGGGACCGCACACCACGAGCGACGATCCCACCCGCTACCGCACCGCCGACGAGCGCGAGGCATGGGCGCGGCGCGATCCGATCGACCGTGTCGCCGAGCATCTCGAGGGTCTCGGCGCGATGGATGACGCGTTCGCGGCCGAGGTGGCCGTGGCATCCGATCAGGCGGCCGCCGACATGCGCGCGGCGTGCCTCGCGATGACGACGGCGCCCGCCCTGAGCGTGTTCGACCACGTCTACGCCGAGCCGCACGCGGCGCTCGCCGCCCAGCGCGGCCGGTTCGCCGCCTACCTCGACGGGTTCGAGGGCGCCGAGACCGAGGCCGCAAGATGACGACGCTCACGATGGGCAAGGCCCTCAACGCCGGACTCCGGCGCGCGCTCGCCGACGACGACCGCGTGCTCGTCATGGGCGAGGACGTCGGACGCCTCGGCGGGGTGTTCCGCATCACCGACGGACTTCAGGCGGAGTTCGGTGCGCAGCGCGTCATCGACACCCCGCTGGGCGAGGCGGGCATCGTCGGCACGGCGGTCGGGCTCGCGTTCCGTGGGTTCCGGCCGGTCGTCGAGATCCAGTTCGACGGCTTCGTGTACCCCGCGTTCGACCAGATCGTCTCGCAGGTCGCGAAGCTGCACTACCGCTCGCAGGGGCGGGTTCGGATGCCCCTGACCATCCGCATCCCGTGGGCGGGCGGCGTGGGCGCGGCGGAGCACCACTCCGAGTCGCCGGAAGCCTACTTCGTGCACACGTCGGGGCTGCGGGTCGTGGCGGTCTCGAACCCGCAGGACGCCTACACGATGTTGCGCCAGGCGATCGCCTGCGACGACCCGGTGGTCTTCTTCGAGCCCAAGCGGCTCTACCACGCGAAGGGCGAGGCCGACCTCGACGGCGACCTCGCCGATGCGCCCCCGATGGGTCTCGCCCGTATCGCCCGTGAGGGCACAGATGTCACCGTGCTCACCTACGGCGGGCAGGTGACCACGGCTCTCGACGCGGCCGTCGCCGCGGAGGACGAGGGCGTCTCGCTCGAGGTCATCGACCTCCGCTCGCTGTCGCCGGTCGACTATCGCACCGTGACCGCATCGGTGCGCAAGACCGGACGGGTCGTCGTCGTGCACGAGGCCGCCGCCGAGGCGGGTGTCGGCGCGGAGCTGGTCGCGAGCGTCACCGAACGCTGCTTCACCTTCCTCGAGGCGGCGCCCGTGCGGGTGACCGGGCACGACATCCCGTACCCGCCCGCGAAGCTCGAGAAGCACCACCTGCCCGACCTCGACCGCGTGCTCGATGCGGTCGACCGCGTGCTCGACCGGCCGAACAGCTTGACGGGGGTCGAGCTGTGAGCGTCGAGTTCGCCCTGCCCGACCTCGGCGAAGGTCTCGCTGACGCCGAGATCGTGCAGTGGCTGGTCGCCGAAGGCGACACCGTGACCCTCAACCAGACCCTCGCCGAGGTCGAGACCGCGAAGGCCATCGTCGAGCTGCCGTCGCCGCACGCGGGTGTCGTCTCCCGACTGCATGCGGCCGCAGGCGACACGGTCGACGTGGGGGCTCCGCTCGTCACGTTCGACGCAGCGGTCGAGGCGGCCAGCGATGCCGTGCCCGCCGAGCCGGCGCCGGTCGACTCCGCTCCCGCCGAGCCGGCAGTCGGCGGGGAGGCCGCGGCATCCGTCGATGCTGATGCTGACACTGATGCCGACGACGAGCACGAGGATGCCGCGCCCCGCCCGAACCTCGTCGGGTACGGCGCGCTCGCCCGTTCGGGCGCGCGCCCGCAGCGGCGTCCGCGTCGGGTGCGCGAGGTCGCCGAGGTCGACACGGCCGTGCTCGACGCGGCGCCGCACGACGCGCACGTGAGTTCTCAGGTCGACGACGGCCCGCTCGAGCGACTGCGGTCCACGCCGCCGGTGCGCCGGCATGCGAAGGAGCTCGGCGTCGAGCTGGCGCTCGTCGCGGCCGCCGGGGCGACCGGCGTCATCACCCGCGCCGACGTCGACGCGTTCGCCGCGCGCGTCGGGGCGTCGGCGCCCGCGGGGCCAGGCCCCGCCGTCGCACCGGCTCTGGCCGCGGCATCCGATCGTCACGTGCCCGTGCGCGGCGTGCGCAAGCGCACGGCCGAGGCGATGGTGCGCAGCGCCTTCACCGCCCCGCACGTCACCATGTTCCACACGGTGGATGTCACGGCGACCACCGCGTTCGTCGCCTCGCTGCGCGACGACCGTGCGCTGGCCGGGCACCGCATCGGGGTGATGGCGGTCGTCGCGAAGGCGGTCTGCCTCGCGCTCGGCGCGACGCCGTCGCTCAATGCGACATGGGACGAATCGGGGGAGGAGATCGTGGAGCACGCCGCTGTTCACCTCGGCATCGCCGCCGCCACCGACCGCGGACTCGTGGTGCCCGTCGTGCACGACGCCGGTCGGCTCGGACTCGTCGCCCTCGCCGACGCGATCGGCGACCTGACGCGCACCGCGCGCGACGGGCGCACGACTCCCGCCGGGTTCGCCGGCGGCACGTTCACGATCAGCAACGTCGGGGTGTTCGGTGTGGAGGCCGGCACCCCGATCCTCACGCCGGGGCAGTCCGGCATCCTCGCGGTGGGTGCGGTGCAGCGTCGGCCGTGGGAATGGCAGGGGGAGGTGGCGCTGCGCGACGTCGTGACGCTCAGCCTGTCGTTCGACCACCGCGTCGTCGACGGCGAGCAGGGCGCCCGGTTCCTCACCGACGTCGGCGGTGTGCTCACGGAGCCTGGCCGCGCGATGCTCCTCGGGTAGTCCGAGGCCCCGGGAGACCCCGCGGCCGGTGATCCGGTCGCGGGGGTCTCGCGCGCGTGCGGCGCGCAGCCGTGCACGGTGGGCGCTGTGCGGGGCCGCACGGTTGCGCGGCCACCTCGCCGCGCGGCGGGCTCAGGCGTCGAGGGCGCGCAGCGCGAGGTCGTGCAGGATCGCCCCGACGGTCTGGTCGCCGGGGGCGCCGCGGAGGCCGCGCACGCTGTGGGGGGTCGAGTTGATGAGGCCGAACACGGCGTGCGCCCGCACGCGCAGGTGGGTCGCGGGCACGTCGGGGTGCCGGTGCTGCAGCACGCGGGTCCACAGTTCGACGTACTCGCGCTGCAGGCGTCGCACGCGATGGCGGTCGGGGTCGTGCAGGTTCTCGAGGTCGCGATCCTGCACGCGGATGACGTCGGCGTCGGCGAGGGCGAACGCCACATGGAAGCGCACGAGCGCGTCGAGCTGGTCGCCGGGATCGTCGTGGGCGGCGATGACGGCCCGGCCGCCCTCGAGCAGCCGTTCGCTCGCGCCGACCAGGATCTCGCCGAGCAGTGCCTGCTTGCCGGCGAAGTGCCGGTAGAGCGCGGGGCCGCTCACGCCCACGGCGGCTCCGAGCTCTTCGATGGACACCGCGGCGAACCCCTTGCGGGCGAACAGGGCGGATGCCGCGCGCACCAGGGCGTCCTGCCGTTCGGTCTTCGCGCGCTCCCGCGCGGTGGGCGTCTCGACGTCGTTGTCGGCCACGCCGCCCCCTTGTCATCTCGGTTAGCGGACGCTAACGTGAATTCCAGTTAGTGAACACTAACACTGCGGCGCATCCGATGGGGGATGCGAACGACATCGATGGAGATGGGATGACCGCGACCGACACCGTGACCGGCATCGCCGGCGCCGCCGACGTGCGCACCCAGGCGGACCTCGCCCGGGAGCTGCGTGCGCGTCTCGCTGTCGCGGCCGAGGGCGGGCCCGAGGCATCCCGTCGTCGTCACACCGAGCGCGGCAAGCTGCTCGTGCGTGACCGCATCGCCCGACTGCTCGACGAGGGCAGCCCCTTCCTCGAACTCGCCCCGCTGGCCGCCGACGGGCTCTACGACCCAGACGCCCCGGGCGCCGGTGTCGTCGCAGGCATCGGCCTCGTGCACGGGCGCCACGTCATGGTGATCGCCAACGACGCGACGGTGAAGGGTGGCACCTACTATCCGCTGACGGTGAAGAAGCACCTGCGGGCGCAGGAGGTCGCGCTCGAGAATCGCCTGCCGTGCATCTGCCTCGTCGACTCGGGTGGCGCATTCCTGCCGATGCAGGACGAGGTCTTCCCCGACCGCGACCATTTCGGTCGCATCTTCTTCCACCAGGCGCGCATGTCGGCCGCCGGCATCCCCCAGATCGCCGCGGTGCTCGGCTCGTGCACGGCGGGCGGCGCGTACGTGCCGGCGATGAGCGACGAGACGGTGATCGTGCGGGGACAGGGCACGATCTTCCTCGGCGGCCCGCCGCTCGTGAAGGCCGCGATCGGCGAGGTCGTCACGGCCGAGGAACTCGGCGGCGGCGAGCTGCACGCCCGCACGTCGGGGGTCGTCGACCATCTCGCCGACGACGACGCCCACGCGCTCGAGATCGTGCGCGACATCGTCGCGACCCTCCCCGCGCCTGCGGCCCCTGCCTGGGACATGCGGGCCAGCGTGCCGCCCGCGGCCGACCCCGCCGAGCTCTACGACCTCGTTCCCGTCGACGTCACGCAGGCGTACGACGTGCACGCCGTGATCGAGCGCCTCGTCGACGGCGACCCCGACACGTGCTCGTTCCACGAGTTCAAGGCCGACTACGGCACGACGCTCGTGACCGGCTTCGCGCGTCTGCACGGCCACCCCGTCGGCATCGTCGCCAACAACGGCGTGCTCTTCGGGGCATCCGCTCTGAAGGGCGCCCACTTCATCGAGCTGTGCGACCAGCGCGGCATCCCGCTCGTGTTCCTGCAGAACATCTCGGGATTCATGGTCGGTCGTGACGCCGAGGCCGGCGGCATCGCGAAGGACGGCGCCAAGATGGTCACCGCTGTCGCCACCACCCGCGTGCCGAAGTTCACGGTGCTCATCGGAGGCTCGTTCGGGGCCGGGAACTACTCGATGTGCGGGCGCGCCTACAGCCCCCGCTTCCTGTGGTCGTGGCCGGCCAGCCGCATCTCGGTCATGGGCGGTGCGCAGGCGGCGACGGTGCTCGCGACAGTCAAGCGCGACCAGCTCGAGGGCCGCGGCGACGACTGGTCGACCGGAGAGCAGGAGGAGTTCGAGGCGCCCATCCGCGCCCAGTACGAGCAGCGCGGCAACCCGTACTACGCCACCGCCCGGCTCTGGGACGACGGCATCGTCGACCCGCTCGACACGCGCGACCTGCTGGGGCTCGCCCTGGACGTCGCCTCCCGCACGCCGCTTCCCGCCCCGGCCTTCGGGCTCTTCCGGATGTGAGCGACGTGCCCCTCTTCGACACCGTGCTGGTCGCGAACCGCGGCGAGATCGCCCGCCGGGTGATCCGCACGCTGCGGCGCCTCGGCATCCGGTCGGTCGCCGTCTACAGCGACGCGGACGCCGACGCGCCACACCTGCGCGAGGCCGACGAGGCGGTGCGCATCGGCGAGGCCGCCGCCGCGCGCAGCTACCTGAGCATCGACGCGCTGATCGCGGCCGCGCAGGTCACGGGCGCGCAGGCCGTGCACCCCGGCTACGGGTTCCTGTCCGAGAGTGCCGCGTTCGGTGCGGCGTGCGCGGCCGCCGGCATCGTCTTCATCGGGCCGGGCGAGCGCGCGCTCGAGGTCATGGCCGACAAGATCCGTGCGCGCGATCACGTCGCCGCGCACGGCGTGCCGATCGTTCCCGGCTTCAGTGCGGCGGCGCTCGGCGACGACGAGATCGCCGCGCGCGCGGCCGACGTCGGGTTCCCGCTGCTCGTGAAGCCCTCCGCGGGCGGCGGCGGCAAGGGCATGGAGGTCGTGACGGATGCCGCGGCCCTCCCCGCCGCGCTCGAGACCGCCCGGCGCGTGGCCCGGGCCGCCTTCGGTGACGACACGCTCCTGCTCGAGCGGCTGGTGACCCGACCGCGCCACATCGAGGTGCAGGTGCTCGCCGACGCCCACGGGGCGGTCATCCATCTGGGGGAGCGGGAGTGCACGCTGCAGCGGCGCCACCAGAAGGTCGTCGAGGAGGCCCCGTCGCCCGCCGTGGACGCGGCGCTGCGCGCGCGTCTCGGCGCCGCCGCCGTCGCGGCCGCGGCATCGGTCGACTACCGGGGTGCCGGGACCGTGGAGTTCCTCGTGTCGGCCGACCGCCCGGAGGACTTCTTCTTCATCGAGATGAACACGCGGCTGCAGGTCGAGCACCCGGTCACCGAGGCCGTCACCGGCATCGACCTCGTCGAGCAGCAGCTGCGCATCGCGGCGGGCGAGCAGCTTCACATCGCACAGAGCGACGTCGTGCTCGACGGACATGCCGTCGAGGCGCGCGTGTACGCCGAGAGTCCCGAGCGGGGCTTCCTGCCGGCGACCGGCGAGGTGGTGCGCTGGCTGCCCGCCCCGGGCGTGCGCACCGACGCGGCGGTCGAGACCGGATCGCACGTGACTACCGACTACGACCCCATGATCGCGAAGGTCATCGCGCACGCGCCCACCCGGGCCGCCGCGCTCGCCGCGCTCGACCGCGGTCTGCGCGACACCGTGTTGCTGGGCGTCGAGTCGAACATCGGATTCCTGCGCGACCTGATCGCGCTGCCGGCGGTCGTCGCCGGCGACCTCGACACCGGCATCATCGAGCGGATGCCGCCTCCCGCCCCGCGTGCGCCGACCGAGGCCGCCCTGCGGGTCGCGGCCGCCGCAGCCCCCGCGCCCGGCGCGACGGAGCCCGCTTTCGCCTCGCCGCTCTGGCGGGCGGGAAGCGGGTGGCGCGCCTCGGCGCCCGCTGTCGTCGCCGAGCGGGCGTTCGCGACGGCGGACGGCGACGTCGTCGCGGTGCGCCCCGCTCCCGTGACCGGCGAGAGCGCGCGGGATGCGGACGGCACCGTGTGGGTGCACACCGCCGACGGCACCTGGGCGCTCACCCCGCTCAGCCGTCGCGCCGCCGACGAGCGGCGGCGGGCGCGGCGTGAGCGGGGGGATGCGGCATCCGACCCCCGGCTCGCCGCGCCCATGCCGGGCACGGTCGTCGCCGTGCACCACGCCGACGGCGATGCGGTCACCGCCGGCACCCGCATCGTCACGATCGAGGCCATGAAGATGGAGCACCCCCTCACCGCGCCCCACGACGGCACGGTGCACGTCGACGTCGCCGTCGGCGACCAGGTGAGACTGGGGCAGGTGCTCGCCCGCGTCGACCCCCACCCGGAAGGAACACCATGACGCTCACGCACGACTACGACCTCACCGACGACGAGCGCGAGCTCGCCGCGATGGTGCGCGCGTTCGCCGACGAGGTGGTGGCGCCCCGCGCGTACGAGGCCGACCGCACCCACACCCTGCCGCTCGACATCGTCGCGCAGATGGGGGAGATCGGTCTGTTCGGACTGCCTTTCCCCGAGGAGGTCGGTGGCCAAGGCGGCGACTACATGGCCCTGTGTCTCGCGATCGAGGCGCTCGGACGCGTCGACCAGTCGATCGCGATCACCCTCGAGGCCGGCATCGGGCTGGGCGCCATGCCCGTCTTCCGCCACGGCAGCGACGCCCAGCGTGAGAGGTGGCTCCCCGACCTCGTCGCGGGGCGAGCGCTCGCCGGTTTCGGTCTCACGGAGCCCGAGGCGGGATCGGATGCAGGCGCCACCCGCACGACCGCGAGGCTCGACGGCGACGAATGGGTGATCAACGGGGCGAAGCAGTTCATCACCAACTCGGGCACCGCCATCACCCGCTTCGTGACGGTGACCGCCGTCACCGGCGCCCGCGTCGGACGCCCCGAGATCTCGACCATCATCGTGCCCAACGGCACCCCCGGGTTCACCGTCGAGCCCGCCTACGACAAGGTCGGCTGGCACGCCTCCGACACGCACCCGCTCACCTTCGTCGACGCCCGGGTGCCGGCGGAGAACCTCCTCGGCGAACGGGGCCGCGGCTACGCGAACTTCCTCGCGGCGCTCGACGAGGGGCGCATCGCCATCGCCGCGCTCGCGACCGGTGCCGCAGAAGGATGCCTCGAGGCATCCGTCGACTACGCCAAGTCGCGCACCGTGTTCGGGTCGGCGCTCGCCGGCAGGCAGGGCATCCAGTTCCTCATCGCCCGCATGCAGGCGCGCGTGCATACCGCCCGCCTCGCCTGGCACTACGCCGCCCGGCTGCGCGACGGCGGCCGGCCGTTCAAGACCGAGGCGGCGCTCGCCAAGCTCGTCGCCAGCGAGGCCGCGATGGACAACGCGCGCGATGCGACCCAGGTGTTCGGCGGGAACGGGTTCATGAACGAGTACCCGGTCGCCCGGCACTACCGCGACGCGAAGATCCTCGAGATCGGCGAGGGTACCACCGAGGTGCAGCTGCTTCTGATCTCCCGGTCGCTCGGCCTCGAGGAGCCCGCCCGTGTCTGAGCCTGTCGACCCGCGCGCACCCATCGAGCAGCGCGGACTCTACTTCGAGGAGTTCGAGGTCGGCGCGCGCTACCGTCACCGGCCAGGGCGCACGGCGACCGAGGCCGACAACGTGCTGTTCACGACCCTCACCATGAACCCGCAGGCCCTGCACCTCGACGCCGCGTACGCCGCCACCCAGCCGTTCGGACGGCCCCTCATCAACTCGCTGTGGACCCTCGCGACCATGGTCGGCCTCTCGGTCGCGCAGCTCACGCAGGGCACGCTCGTCGCCCAGGTCGGCCTCGACGACATCTCCTTCCCCGCGCCGCTGTTCGCCGGTGACACCCTCATCGTCGAATCCGAGGTGCTCGCCGCGCGCATCTCCGGATCGCGCCCGGGCCAGGGGGTTGTGACCCTGCGCCACACGGGCCGCAATCAGGACGGAGTCGTGGTGGCCGCGGCATCCCGGATCGTGCTCGTCTGGTGTCGAGACCGGGGCGAGTCATGAGCGTCGAGCTGCCGGGGCCCGCGCTGCTGTTCTGCCCCGCCGACCGACCCGACCGGTTCGCCAAGGCCGCAGAGCGCGCCGATGGCGTCATCCTCGACCTCGAGGACGCCGTTGCCGCCGCCGACAGACCCGCGGCCCGGGCGGCCCTCGCTGCTGCAGATCTCGACCCCGACCGCACCATCGTGCGCGTCAATCCGGTCGGAACCGCCGACCACGTCGCCGACCTCGCGGCGCTCGCGACGACGCCGTTTCGCACCCTGATGGTCGCGAAGGCGGCGTCTGCGGCAGCGCTCGCGACGATCGACATCCGCTACCGCCTCATCCCGCTCTGCGAGACGGCGCGCGGCGTCATCGAGGCCGAATCCCTCGCCACCCTCCCCACGGTGATCGGTCTGATGTGGGGCGCCGAGGACCTCGTCGCCTCGCTCGGCGGCACCTCCAGCCGCGCCCGGGACGGTCGCTACCGCGACGTCGCTCGCCATTCCCGATCGCGCGTGCTGCTCGCCGCGGGGGCGTACGGGCTCGCCGCGGTCGACGCCGTGCACATCGACATCGACGACGAGCGGGGGCTGGCCGAGGAGGCACGGGATGCCGCAGCATCCGGGTTCCACGCGACCGCATGCATCCACCCCGCCCAGGTCGCCGTCGTCCGCGCGGCCTACGCGCCGACCGTGGCGGAGGTCGCGCGTGCCCGGGCGGTGCTCGCCGCCGCCGAGGATTGGGCGGGGGTGTTCGCGTTCGACGGCGCGATGGTCGACGAGCCGCTGTTGCGGCACGCCCGCGCGGTGGTCGCCCGCGCCGGCGGGTGAGGGGCCGGCCGGCGGGGCAACCATCGAGAGGTCGGCCACGCGCGAACCGTCGCGTCTCGCGTCGGAGCGCGTCGTCACCGGCCGCGCCGTCAGCGCAGGCGCAGGTCGAGTCGCCGCAGCAGCTGGGCGTTGGCGGCGACCACGATCGTCGACAGCGACATGAGCACGGCACCCACCGCCATCGGCAGCACGAAGCCGATCGGGGCGAGCACGCCAGCCGCGAGCGGTACGGAGACCAGGTTGTAACCCGCCGCCCACCACAGGTTCTGCACCATCTTGCGGTAGCTGGCCCGTGACAGGTCGATGACCGAGACGACGGCGCGCGGGTCGGACCCCGCCAGCACGACCCCGGCCGAGGCGATCGCGACGTCGGTGCCGGCGCCGATCGCGATGCCGACGTCGGCTCCCGCGAGCGCGGGTGCGTCGTTCACGCCGTCGCCGACCATCGCGACGCGGTGTCCGTCGGCGCGAAGCCGCGCGACCTCGGCGGCCTTGTCCTCGGGGCGCACTCCGGCGATCCAGCGCGTGATGCCGACCTCGGCAGCCACGCGCGCCGCCACCGGTTCGGCGTCTCCGGTCAGCATCACGACGTCGACGCCGCGTTCCCGCAGCGCGGCGACCGCCTGCCGCGAGGTCGGGCGCACCGCGTCGTCGAGCGCGATCGCGCCGATCGTGCTGCCGTCGACGACGACGTGCAGCACCGTCGACCCGGTGGTGCTCCACGCCTGCGCCACCGCAACGGGCGCGAGTCCGGCGGCGGCGAGCAGGGCCGGGCCGCCGACCGAGATGCGGTGTCCCTCGACGCGGGCGACGACCCCGACGCCGGGGGTCGTGACGATGTCGTGGGCCTCCGGCAGTCGGATGCCGCGACCCTCCGCCGCAGCCACGATCGCCCGGGCGAGGGGATGCTCCGACTCGCTCTCGGCAGCGGCGGCGAGGCGCAGCATCCGGTTCTCGTCCGTGGAGTCGAGCGCGGTCACCTCGGGAGTGCCCGCCGTGAGGGTCCCGGTCTTGTCGAACACGACGACGTCGACCGTGCGCATGCTCTCGAGCGCGAGGCGATCGGTCACGAGGATGCCGGCGCGGGCTGCGAGGCCGGTCGCGATGGAGACGACGAGCGGGATCGCGAGACCCAGTGCGTGCGGGCACGCGATGACGAGAACGGTGATGGCGCGCACGACGGCGTCATCAGGCAGGCCGACCGCCGTCCAGACGACCGCCGTCACCACGGCGGCCGTCAGCGCGAACCAGAACAGCCACGCCGCGGCACGATCGGCGATGCGCTGTGCGCGGGTCGTGGTGCGCTGCGCCTCGGCGACGAGCCGCGCGATGCCGGCGAGAGCCGTGTCGTCGCCGACCGCGGTCACCTCGACACGCAGGCCCGAGTCGGTCGCGACCGTGCCGGCGACGACGGCATCGCCGGTCGAGCGCGTGACCGGGCGCGATTCGCCGGTGATCATCGACTCGTCGATCGCCGCCGTTCCCGACACCACGCGCCCATCGGCGGGAACGCGTCCGCCCGGGCGCACGACGACCACATCGCCGACCCGCAGCGTCGCCGGGTCGACCGACTCGGTGCCCTGGGCGGTGACACGCTCGGCCCGATCGGGGAGCAGAGCGGCGAGCGCGTCGAGCGCGGACGACGTCTGCGCGACGGCCCGCATCTCGATCCAGTGCCCGAGCAGCATCACGACGACGAGAAGCGCGAGCTCCCACCAGAAGTCGAGCTGGTGGTCGAGCAGCCCGAGGGAGGCCCCCCACGATGCGACGAACCCGACCGTGATCGCGAGGGCGATGAGCAGCATCATCCCGGGCCGCCGCGCCCGCAGCTCGGCGACGCCGCCGACCAGGAACGGACGCCCGCCCCAGACGTACATCACCGTGCCGAGCACCGGCGACACCCACGACAGAACGGATGCCGCGGGCACCTCGTAGCCGACGAGCATCGCGAACATCGGCGAGAAGACGACGACGGGCGCGGCGATCACGAGCATGATCCAGAACAGGCGACGGAACTGGCCGACGTGCGCGGAGTGATCGTGCGCGGAGTGGTCGTGGCCGGAGTGGTCGTTCCCCGCGTGGTCGTGTCCCGTGTGGTCGTGCGCGGAGTGGTCGTGGTCGGCGTGGTCGGCGTGGTCGGCGTGGTCAGTGTGGTCGCTGGCGACGGTGGCGTCGCCGTGGTCGCCGTGGTCGTGCGCGGAGTGACTCGCGTGGTCGTCGTGCCCGTCGTGCCCGCCGTCGTCTTCGTACCCCGCATGGTCATGCCGTTCGTGGGCCTCAGCGGGTGCCGGCGCTGCGTGGCGCGGCGCGTCGGGGGAGTGCGGGTGCACCTGAGGGTGCGGATGCACGTGGTCGTCCGTCTGATCGGGGCTGTTCGTGGTCACAGATCCTGTATACCCCTGAGGGGTATGTCGGCGCAACCGGCCGACCACAGCGCGGTCGCGTTCCGCGCCGCGTGTGGCCGTCGCGCGACGGGTCTGCCAGGATCGCCCCGTGAGCATCGACGCTTCGGCCCCCCTGTCCGGCACCGCGCTGACCCTTCGTGGCGGCGGATACCTCGCCGAGTTGAGCACGGTCGGCGCGACGGTGCGCGTCCTCCGCTTCGGTGACCGCGACCTGATCGTCCCGTTCGCCCGCGACGAGGTGCGCCCCGCGTTCCGGGGCGCGACGCTCGCGCCGTGGCCGAACCGCATCGTCGACGGCGAGTATCGCTTCGCAGGGGAGACGCATCGCGTCGCCCTCACCGAGCCGGAGCGAGGCCACGCCCTGCACGGACTCGTCGGCTGGCACGACTTCGCCGTCGTGGCCCACACGCCCGAGCGCGCCCTCCTGACGACGACGATCGCGGCGCAGTCCGGATACCCCTGGCGGGTTCGCGTCGACGTCGACTACCGACTCGACGGCTCCGGGCTCACCCAGACGGTCACCGCCGTCAATCTGTCCGACACTCCGGCGCCGTTCGGCACGGGACCCCACCCTTACCTCCTTCCGGCGACGGGCTCCGTCGACGAGGCGCTCCTGCACCTCCCCGCCTCCCGCGTGCTCGAGGTCACCCGGCGGCGCCTGAAGCCGCTCGACCTCGCCGAGGTCGCCGTCGACGCCGCTCGCTTCGACTTCCGCTCGCCGCGGGTGATCGGAGAGGTCTGCATCGACCACGCGTTCACCGATCTCGCGCGTGACCGCGCGGGTGTGGCATCCGTGACAGTGACGGATGCCACGGCCCGAGGCGCGCGCATCACCTTCGACGCCGGGTCGCCGTGGGTGCAGATCTGCACCGCCGACCAGCCCGGCGGCCCGGGAAGCCCCGGACACCGCATCGGCGTCGCCGTCGAGCCGATGACGTGCGCGCCGGACGCCTTCAACGCGGAGCGGTACCCGTTCGACACCGGGGTGCGGTCGATCGCGCCGGGGGAGGCAGCATCCGTCACGTGGACGCTGTCGGCAGTGGGAGACTGACTCCACCGCGGCGCCGCCGCGTGCGAACGGGGAGCGCATGACAGACCGCACCGACACGAGCAGGCTCGATCCGGAAGACGCCCAGGAGGGACCCATCGGCACCACGGGGGACCGCGCGCTCGCGGTCGCGGACTTCTCCACCGAGGACGCCGGGTATCACAAGACCCTGCGACCGAGGCAGATCCAGATGATCGCCATCGGCGGTGCGATCGGCACCGGCCTCTTCATGGGGGCCGGCGGACGTCTCGCCTCGAGCGGACCCTCCCTCGTGCTGGTCTACGCGATCTGCGGCTTCTTCGCGTTCCTGATCCTCCGGGCCCTCGGCGAGCTCGTGCTGCACCGCCCGTCG
>NZ_LMPK01000038.1:246223-249528 GCF_001423825.1 Microbacterium sp. Leaf351 | reverse complement strand
GGCTGTACTTCCTCAACTGGGCGATGACCTCGATCGTCGACGTCACGGCAGCAGCTCTGTACGTCAAGTTCTGGGCGCAGTACTGGGAGCCGCTTCAGCAGGTGCCGCAGTGGCTGATCGCCCTGCTCGCCCTCGTCGTGGTGCTGTCGGTCAACCTCGTGAGCGTGCGGCTGTTCGGCGAGATGGAGTTCTGGTTCGCCCTCATCAAGGTGAGCGCGCTCGTGGTCTTCCTTGTCGTCGGCGTCTGCTTCATCGTGTTCGGCGGGCGCACCGACATCGGTGCGACGGGCTTCTCGGTCATCGCCGAGAACGGGGGCGTGTTCCCCCTCGGCGCCGTCGCGCCCCTCCTCGCGATCTCGGGGGTCGTGTTCGCCTACGCGGCGATCGAGCTCGTCGGCACCGCGGCGGGTGAGACGGCCGAGCCGGAGAAGGTCATGCCGAAGGCGATCAACACCGTCGTCTTCCGCATCGCGATCTTCTATGTCGGCTCGGTGCTGCTGCTCTCGCTGCTGCTGCCGTTCACCACCTACGAGGCCGGAGAGTCTCCGTTCGTCACGTTCTTCTCCCACATCGGATCCCCGCAGGCGGGCGCCGTCGCCGGGTCGGTGATGAACTTCGTCGTGCTCACGGCCGCGCTCTCGAGCCTCAACGCCGGGCTGTACTCGACGGGTCGCATCCTGCGTTCGATGTCCGTCAACGGCTCCGCCCCACGGTTCACCGCCAAGATGAGCCGTCACGGCGTGCCGTTCGGCGGCATCCTGCTCACCACCACCATCACGCTCTGCGGTGTCGGCATCAACGCGCTGTGGCCTTCCGAGGCCTTCGAGATCGTGCTGGAGATCTCCGCCCTCGGCATCATCGGCGGCTGGGCGACGATCATCCTCTGCCAGCTCAAGCTGCGGACGTGGGCGAAGCGCGGCATCCTTAAAGAGCCCTCGTTCCGCCTCTTCGGCGCGCCGTACACCTCGTACCTCACGCTCGCCTTCCTGCTGTTCGTGCTCGTCACGATGGGCTTCTCGGAGAGCGGGCGCTGGGTGCTCGCCTCGCTCATCGTGCTCATCCCCGCGCTCGTGATCGGCTGGTTCGCCGCCCGCAAGGGCATCTACGCCGCGGCGGCCGCACGCGAGGGCTACACCGGCACGCACCCCGTCGTCGCCGGACCGCCCCGACCCGAGGAGGATGCATGACCGCCCCCGCTCCGTACCTTCACTTCGACGGCGAGGCCCGTGCCGCGCTGGACTTCTATGCGGCCGCGTTCGGAGGTGAGGTCGAGGCCTACACGTTCGCCCAGTTCTCGCGCACGGACGGGCCGGGCGAGGCGATCGCGCACGGCATCCTGCGTGGACCGGTCGAGCTGTTCGCCGCCGACATCGCCCCGGGGGAGGAGACCACGCACGTGCGAGGCGTGCTGTTCTCGCTGCTCGGCTACGCCGACGCCGACACCCTGACCCGGTGGTTCCAGGCGCTCGCCGATGGCGGCACGATCGTCGACGACCTGCAGGTGCGCCCGTGGGGCGCCCACGACGGTCAGGTCACCGACCGTTTCGGCCTCACCTGGCTCATCGGCTGGGAGGACTGAGCCGGGCCGAGCCCCGGGGGCCCGGCCACGGGCCGGGTGATCCGTCGCCGTGACTCAGACCCCGTGACTCAGACCCCCGGGGGTCGCCGACCTGCCTAACGTCGGAACTTCTGCCCGACCCGCCGGTGCTGGGTCCGAACTCCCGGCGTGTCGGCGAGAACATCCGACGGTGCGCTCAGCCCGGGTCGGGCAGGGGCAGCCTGGCCTCGGGCAAGGGGCAAGGGGCAAGGGCCAAGGGGCAGCCTGGCCCCGGGGAAGGGGCACGCGGCACGGGGGGCATCCAAGGTCAGGGCCGCGCGGCGCCCGCCCGCGCACAACCCGCCCGCTCAGCGGGCGCGCACGCGTACGAGGTCGTCGCCGAGGTTCTCGGCGAGCCACGTGAGCCAGGGTGCGACCGCGCGCCAGTGCGCCGAGATCTCGTCGTATGCGACGGGGGTGAACCACCAGTCCTCGACGGGTTCCCGCAGCCCGACGGCGAGGTGCTTGAGCCGCAGCAGGTCGATGCGCGGGTGGTCGACCGGGTAGCCGCGCGGTGCGGTGCGCAGCGCGTCATCCGTCATCAGGGTGAACCCCGCATCCGTGAGGCCGGCGAGCACCGGCTCGAGACGGGCGAAGGATGCCTCGTCGGCGACGATCTCCCGGAAGCGGGCGAGTGCGGGCGGCGGAACGTCGTAGACCCCGCCGCCGACGAGCAGGCCCTCGGCGGACAGCTGCAGGTAGAACGCGACCGGAGGCGTCGAGGACACCATGCCGATGTGGGTCTTGTACGGCGTCTTGTCGGCGCTGAAGCGCACGTCCCGGTAGGGACGGAAGATCTTGAGCCCGCCGAACTCGGGTTCGAGCTCGCCCGCGAGCAGCTCGAACGGGGTGCGCACGTTCTCGTCGTAGCGGTGCTTGTTCGCCAGCCACCACTCGCGCGTGTTGTTCTCGGCGAGCTCGCCGAAGAACGCGATCGCGTCGGGGTTGAGGCCCGTGAAGCTCATGATGCTGCGGATGCCGCGGTGCGCTGCACGAGCGACGACCACCAGATCAGCAGGCCGCCTCCGGCGATGCCGAATACGAGCCAGGTGATCATTCCGCCGACGGCGCCGGTGATGAAGAATCCGGCGCTGAACGCGGCGATCCAGGCGACGGTGAGCACGACGGAGCCGACGACCAGCAGAATCACCGCGGCCCACGGGTGGGCGCGGAACACGCGGAAGCCGTGCCAGGGCCGCTGACCGGCGGATGCCGCGGCCACGAGGCATCCGGCCGCTGTCAGCACGAGCGGAACGAGGATCGAGACGGCGCCGGCGACGACCAGCAGGATGATGACGAGCAGCGACATCCACCCGAAGGCTGCGACGCGCGGCCCACCGGGCGCACGGGTCGCGAATGCCCACGCCGCCCAGCCGAGCAGCCACACCTCGACCACGACGATCACGATCGACACGACGCCGATGATCGAGAGCGCCGTCGTGTCGGTGCTGCCGACGGCGGGCAGAGCCGTCAACCCCTGCGCGACCGCGCCGAGCACGATGACGAGCGCGAGGGCGATGCCCGAGCGCACGCGGCTCATTTGCCGGCCGCCTTGTCGAGCACGGGCTGCAGGTCACCGTCGTAGAGGGTCGTGTCGCCGACCTTCACGATGAGGGTCGTCTTCGCGGACGCGGGGGAGCTCACGGTGATCGTCTCTTTCGTCAGGGTCTCGCCGGTGCAGCTGACGCCGCCGTCGGTGGCTCGCGTG
>NZ_LMPK01000038.1:242271-246182 GCF_001423825.1 Microbacterium sp. Leaf351 | reverse complement strand
GCCGCCCACGGGGGCGATGGCCTGCACCTGGGTGCAGGCGGTGAGGGATGCCGCGGCCACGACGAGCGCGGCCAGCGCCCAGGTGCGTCTCACGATGCCGCCTTCTGCTCGTGGGCCAGGATGCGTGCGCGCTCGGTCATGCGCTGGGCCTCGAGCGCGGCATCCGTGATCTTCTCGAGGTCGAACGGGGCCGGGAGCAGCAGCTCGGTGTTGCGGTCGAGGGCGGAGCCGCGACGCATCGCCGGGGATTCGGCCCAGTCGTTGGCCGCGAACTCGCGGGCGCGAGCGGCGAGGTCGCGGGACGCGCCGGTGCCGGCGGGAGTCGCCGCCGAGGCGTGGTCGAGCACGGTGGTGAAGATCGAGAGGGTGCCGTCGCGGTTGTCGACGATCTCGAGCACCTGCTGCTGCTGCGGGAAGTCGATGCACGAGGCGGTCGTGATCTCCCAGAAGCCGCCGCCGTTCGCACCCGGGTGGGCGAGGATCTGGTTGAGGTGCGTGTGGCCGTTGAGCCAGGCGATGGCGACGGGGTAGGCCAGGAGCAGGTCGATGACGTCTTCGGCATGGTGCAGCACCGTGGTGTCGCCGGGGCGCTGGGCGTCATTCTCGAGGGTGAGGCTGTTGTGGTGGCTGAGCACCACGACGAGCATGCCCTCGGTGGTCGCCTGCTGCAGCTGAGCCTTCAGCCACTGGAACTGCACGTCGGGGAGGGCCCCGTCGGGGCCGGCCACGGCGTTGCAGGTGTCGAGGCCGATCGCGCGCACGAACGGGGAGAGCTGCGCCGTCCACCAGGTCTCGCCCGAGTCGAGGTTGTGCTGGGTGAAGCCGTGGCCGATGGGTCCGGGCTGGGTCTCGGTCGTGAAGTGCTCGGCCATGAAGTCGCGCTGCGCGAACAGGTAGCGGTCGGGGTTCGCGGTGACCTCTCTGAAGCCGGGGCGTCCGAGCCAGAGGCCGAACGCGTCGAGCAGCTGCGTGACGGCGCTGCCGCTGGCGGCGTAGCCCGCGAGCGCCATCGATGCCGTCGCTTCGAGTGTGTACGCCTTGCGGCCGCCGACGGCGAGGGCGTGCAGCGTGGGGCTGAGGTTGAACGTGCCGAGCAGCAGGGTGTCGTGGTTGCCGTAGACGGCGTACCAGGGCGCGGGGAGGCCGGGGGAGGTCGCCGGGTGGCTGATGGCGTCGTCGAGCAGGGTGGGGAGGGTGGGGAACCCGTAGTCGCCGAACGATCCGCCGCTCGGATCGTTCGGGCGGTACGCCCACGTCGCCTCGGGCCACGCCTGCACGCCCTGATACGTGCTGCCCGAGGACGCCGGGTTCACCGAGAGGCCGTCCATGAGGTCGATGTACCAGCGCAGCTCGAGGTGGGAGTGCATGTCGGCGCTGTCGCCGGTGACGACGGCGGCGCCCATCGGAACCCCGGTGAGCGGGGAGTAGCGGGCGTCGGAGAACGCCTGCACCATGGCCGCCGTCGTGTGCGGACTGAGCGGATCGTGCGGGTGGAACGCCGAACCCCAGGCGGAGTGGTCCTGCACGATCATCGGCTCGATGCGGCCGGGTGACTGCGCGTCGATGACGTGCAGGTCGCTGAGGTGCCCAAGGTAGAGCAGCGACCGTCGGCGACTCGTGCGGGTCGGGTCGGCGGTGCGGCCGAGCACGTCGTAGCGGGCGATGTAGGGCTCGCCGACGCCCGTGGTGAGGGTGCGGTACGAGCCCTTCGTCACCGGTCCGTAGAGGATCGTCTGCAGCAGGGTGCTCGGGATCTCCCCGGGGTCGGTCTGGGCCAGAGCAAGCTGCGGGGCGAGGGTCTCGACGCTCACGCCGAGTGCCGCCGCGAGGGCGGCCGTACGCGCCAGGAACTGGCGGCGGGAGAGTCCCCCCATTGCTGCCCTTCGGGTCGGCAACCGTGTGCGAGTGCGCTCATCATGACATGCACGTCGGGGCGCGGCAACGCGCCACGACGGCGGATGCGGCGGGCCGCGGCATCCGCTCTCGTCACCGGCCGTGGCGACGCGCGCCGGCCATGGTCAGACCATTCGTCCGGGTCTCGTACCCTGGGAGGGTGCTGACCACTCTGACCGGATTCGTCGTGGTCGGCGTGGCGATCGGCGTCGGGTACGTGCTGGGCCGGATCGGACTGCTCGGTCCGCACGCGCCGTTCGTGCTCGGCCGGCTCGTCTTCTACGTGCTCTCGCCGTTCCTGCTGTTCGTGGTGCTCTCGAAGGCCGACGTGCACGTGCTGTTCTCGGCGCAGCTGCCGGCGTCGGCGTTGACGGCTGCGATCGTGCTCGCCGTCTACGTCGTGATCGCGCGGCTGGTGTGGCGGCGCGGACTCGGAGAGACCGTGATCGGCGCGCTGTCGGCGGCGCAGGTGAACTCGAACAATATCGGCATCCCGCTGTCGCTGTACCTGCTGGGGTCGGCCGCCTACCCGGCGCCGGTGATCCTGATGCAGCTGCTGATCCTCACCCCGATCACCCTGGCGCTCTTGGATGCCGCGACCTCCGACGAGCTGCGCATCGGGCGCACGATCCTGCGCACCGTCACGAACCCGATCGTGATCGGCTCCCTGCTCGGCACGTTGTTCTCGGCGTTCGAGATCCCGCTCCCCGACATCGTGTTCGAGCCGCTGCAGTTCATCGCGGGCGCGGCGGTGCCGGTGCTTCTCATCTCCTACGGAATGTCGCTCAACGGCCAGAAGGTGCTCGGGGTGGCGGGTCATCGCCGCGACGTGCTGCTCGCGAGCGCGCTGAAGCTCATCGTCATGCCGGTCGTGGGATGGCTCGTCGCGACCTACGTGCTCGGCCTCGACGCGCACGGGGTGCTCGTCGTCGTCGTGCTCGCGGCACTGCCGACCGCGCAGAACGTCTTCAACTACGCGCAGCGCTACGGGGTCGGCCAGACGATCTCCCGCGACACCATCTTCATCACGACGATCGGCTGCATCCCGGTGCTTCTGGCAGCCGTGCTGCTGCTGCCGCACTGACGCTCGACGTCACAGTCGGCCGCGGGGCCGCGGCATCCGGTTCTCCGGCGCACGGCAGCCTCGACACCGTGCCGGCGTTCGTCGTGCAGCCGCGACCGGCATCTGCCAGGGTGCTGATGTGCCGGATCTGCTCACCGCGTCGTTCCTCGTGGTCGCGGGGCTCGTCGCCGGCGTGATCGGCACGGCGGGCGGCATCACTTCCCTCGTCGCGTTCCCGGCGCTGCTCGCCGTCGGCATCCCGCCGCTCGCGGCGAACGTGACGAACTCGGTGGCGCTCCTCGGCAGCGGGCTCAGCTCGGCGCTGCGCGCCGGTCCCGACCTGCGCGGCCATGCCGCAACGCTGCGCACCTGGATGCCGCCGTCGGTCCTCTTCTCCCTCGCCGGGGCGGTACTGCTCGTCCTCACCCCGGGCGCCCTGTTCGACCGGGTGGTGCCCTTCCTCGTGGCGACGGGCTCCCTCGTGCTGCTCGCGCAGCCGGTCATCGCCCGCGCGCAGCGACGCTTCGGGCGAGGGATGCCGCGCCCCGCCGCCGCGATCGCCGGGGGCGCCGTCGCGACCTACAACGGCTATTTCGGGGCGGGTTCCGGCATCCTGCTGATCACCCTGCTGTTGCTGACGACCGAACCCGTGCTGCACCGCGCGAACTCGCTCAAGAACGTCATCCTCGTCGCCTCGGACGTGTTGCCCGCGGTGCTGTTCGCGGTGTGGGGCACGGTGGTGTGGGCGGCGATGTGGCCGCTCGCGATCGGCGCCGTGCTCGGTGGCCTCATCGGCCCCGCGGTGGCCCGTCGTCTCCCGCCGGCGGTGCTCCGCGTGCTCATCGCGCTGTGCGGCTTCGCGCTCGCGGGGTATCTGCTCGTCCGGGGGTGAGGGTGGGCCCGGTTGGCCTCGAGCTCACGATGGCTGAGTGCCGCGCTCTGTCGAGTGCATTCC
>NZ_LMPK01000038.1:241585-242249 GCF_001423825.1 Microbacterium sp. Leaf351 | reverse complement strand
GTGAACACCACCGCAGACATCCGCGGCGTTGCTGTCGACTTTCCGAGGTGCTGTCCCCGGTCGGACGACAGCGGTATTCAGCAGTCGGCGTATCGACGTTCTCGGAATGTCTTCATCCGCACGCCGTCGCCGGCTGCACATCCTCCATGCGAGTTGCGGGGCGAAGGGCGCCCGTTCGTCACGGCGTCACGGCACCTCTGCACATTGTCGTCATGGTTCCACACCCCAGAAGGGGCCGGTCAGGCCGACCTCGCGGAAGTAGGCCGCAGCGAGGGTGGGATCGCGGCGCTCATAGGGTGTGTCGAGCCTGCCGTCGTACCAGTGCGCGGCGAGGTTCCAGAGCGTGGTCAGCGTCATCACATACCCGCGAGTGTTGCCCGTTCTGGCGAGCCAGTCGTCGAGGCAGCTCTCGTCGCAATAGATCTGTTGGTTCTCGCAGGCGTGGGTGGCGTCGGGCCAGATCTCGGCCGCAGGGACGAGGAAGTGCGCGATCTGGTCGCCCGAGGGCGGGTACTCGTTTGTGACTGTCCATGCGTGGGCTGCGCCGCAGGCGGGGCAGGTGGTCGCGATGAGCGCGGACGGGGAGTGGGGGACGAGGTGCGGAATTGCGAATGCGTCCCAGGCACATCCGCCCCACCAGAGTGTGGTCGTGCTCATGACGGAG
>NZ_LMPK01000038.1:241041-241515 GCF_001423825.1 Microbacterium sp. Leaf351 | reverse complement strand
GGCCTTGACCGCAGCGGCGAGTTGTCGAGCATCGAGCGATCGTCCTGTGGTTGCGAGGTGACGGTAGAGCGTGATACGGATGCGCTCAGCCAGGTCGGATATAGGCAACGGCGTACTTTCGTGTCAGGTGGCGAGAGGTCGCAGAGGCAGTCTTTCTGCCGCCGCCTCGGTGAGGATGCGGGTGAGGGCGCGTATCCCAGGATCGACGACGTCGGGAGTGCGCGCTGCGAGGTGGACGCTGCGCACGAGCGGGGAGTCGAGACTGAGCAGATCGACGCCGTCAGGAAGCTGCGCGATGGTCAGCGCGGGCACGAGAGCGACGCCGACTCCGGCGGCGACGAGTTCGAGTTGGACGCTGAAGTCCATGGATTCCGCGACGATTCGGGGTTGGAATCCGGCGAGGCCGCAGGCGCGTTCCATCATCGTGAAGCAGGTCACGTCGGCTGTCGGCGCGATCCACGGTGCTGTCGCATA
>NZ_LMPK01000038.1:235617-241020 GCF_001423825.1 Microbacterium sp. Leaf351 | reverse complement strand
TCGCTGCCGAGGTGCTGAGACTCGATACCGTTCGGGAGGTTCCTGGGCACGTTCGAGTATGAATGGACGACCGACAGATCGGCGTCGCCCGTCATGAGGGCCGCGATCGCGCTATCCGGCTCCTCAGTGGTGAGGCGCACCTCTAGGGCCGCTCCAGTGTCGGCGAGCATGGTGCGGTAGGCATCCGCGACGAAAGTGCGAGCCGCCGAGGGGAATGCGGCGAGGGCGTATCGACCGACTGTCCCCGCACGGAGTGCCTCTAGTTCAAGCTCCGCAAGCGACAGTCTGTCGAGAATGGCGTGACCGTGGTCAGCGAGGGTCGCACCGGCGGCGGTGAGTACGAGTCGGCGGCCCTGCCGCCGTGTGAGGGGGAGCCCGATCTCCTTCTCAAGAGCGGTGAGTTGCATCGATACGCCGGGGGCGCTGATGTGCATCTCCTCCGCTACGGCCGCAATCGTGCCGAGACGCTGCAGGGCGGCGAGCAACCGGATCTTGCGCACGTCGATCATGCCAATTCACCTTAAGCAATTTTTATCTGTTAAGTAAGAGAACGTAAGTTGTGTTGATGTATTGAGTTTGACACTCTGAATCCGTGAGAGTCAATAGGGCATTCCTGGCTGGCGTGCTGGTAGTGGTGTTGTGGGCGTCCGCGTTCCCTGCGATCCGGGTCGCGGTTCCCGCGATGGGGGTTATCGGGCTGTCGTTCGCACGCCTGCTCGTGGCGGCGGTCGCGCTGGTGATCGTTGCAGTCCTGGCGAAGGCCCGGATTCCGAGGGCACGCGATCTGGGGTGGATCGCGGCGTGCGGGTTCTTCGGGATGACCGCATACCAGCTGTTGCTGAACTGTGGGGAACTGTACGTGCCTGCAGGGACGGCGAGCATCATCGTCGCCGCCGCGCCGCTGGTCTCCGTCGCCGTTGCCCGCGTCCTCTTCACCGAGCGCATCTCCCGCACCACGATCGTGGGCAGCGTCATATCCCTCGCCGGCGTCGCGTTCGTCTGCCTCGCTCGCGCTGGCGTGTCACTGTCAGCCGCGGTGTGGATCGTGGTGGCTGCCATGGTGGTGCAGGGCATCTATCACCCGCTGCAGCGTCCTCTTCTCCAGCGGTACAGCAGCGTCGAGGTCGCCTGTTACGCCATGATCGCTGGCACTGTGATGACTCTCCCGGCGGTGGCCTTCGACCTCGACGGGCTCCTCAGCGCCGGCCCGGCACCGTGGCTCGCAGCCATCTACCTGGGCCTACTGCCGTCTGCGGCTGGTTTCGTCCTCTGGGCTTACGCCGTCGCGCGGATGCCGGTGGCCGTGTCCACGTCGCTCCTCTACCTCGTCCCTCCCGTCGCGGTGCTCATCGCTTGGGGCTGGCTGGGCGAACTGCCGATCCTGCCCGAACTTCTCGGCGGTCTTGTCGTCATCGCAGGAGTCGTCACCATTTCTCAGGGTCCGCGCCTCCTCGCGCGCCGCGTCGCCAGCCGCGCCGCACGCACCGTGCCGAACGCGATCGACTGAACTCGGAAGGGCGGGACATGTCCATGCGCATTCTCATCGTCGGCGCGGGCGCTGTGGGCGGCTTCTTCGGTGCACGTCTCGCGCGGGCGGGCGTCGACATCACCTTCCTTGTGCGTCCAGACCGAGCCGCCTCCCTCGCCGAAGACGGGCTCGCGCTCATCGACCCCGACGGTGCTCGCACCGCAGTCGCGGTTTCAGCGGTGACTGCGAACCGGCTCGATGACCGCTGGGACGTCGTGCTCCTCGCTGTGAAGGCGATGTCTCTCAACGCTGTCCTCGACGACCTGACAGCCGTCCTCAGCACGCGCGCAGTGATCCTGCCGGAGCTCAACGGTATCGACCACATAGACCTGATTCGCTCTCGATTCTGCACAGCAGTTCTGCTCGGCGGCGTGGCTGTCGTTGCTACAGAGCTCTGCGCGAATGGAGACATCGCCCAGCTCAGCCCGGAGGCATCGATTGCCTTCGGAGAGCTCGACGGGTCACTCACACACCGAGTGACCCAGCTCGGCGCCGTGTTCGCGGGCGCCGGCATCGATACCGTGGTGTCCGAGACCATCGTGCACGACATGTGGGAGAAGTGGTTGTTCATGGCCGCAGGCGGGGCGGCGACGGTGCTACTGGGCGGGCCTGCGGGTGCGATCGCCGCAGTAGAAGACGGTGTGAAGCTGGTCGAGCTGCTGATCGACGAGGTGGTCCAGATCCAAAACGCGGCGGGCCATTCACCTCGCCCCGCCGCGATCGAGCGAGTCAGGGCTGCGCTCACCCGGCGCGGATCAGACTTCACCACGTCGATGTACCGGGACTTCGTCGCAGGACGCGCGACCGAAGTCGAGCCCATACTCGGCGGCCTGCTCCGTCGCGCGGGGACCCACAACGTCACGTCCCCGATCCTGCACGCCGCCACCGTCCGCCTCCGCGTCCACGAGGCCAGCCGGGCCTGAACGGGTCGCTCCGATCACATGCGATTCAGGCCGGATGCGGTCACCTCGTCCCGTCCGGCTTCGCTCGCATGCGGCGACGGCGCTGGAGATGAGTTGCTCGCGCGTGGCGTTGTCGTGGTGAGGGAAGAAGGGCGTGGAAAACGAATACATCGCAGCGTCGCCAGATGATTCCTCACGCCCTCTTGCCGACCCCAGCGCGACAAGTCGGGTGGGCCCGGTGGGGCTCGAACCCACGACCCGCGGATTAAAAGTCCGATGCTCTGCCGACTGAGCTACAGGCCCGTGTCCTCCAGCCTACTGGGACGCGCACGGCGCTCCGGCCGGTGCCGGGCAGACGAAAGCGACCGCTCGGACTCCGGCGAGTCCGAGCGGTCGCTGACGTGAGTGACGCGGGCGTCAGTTGCTCGGCGGCATCAGCACCGTGTCGATGAGGTACACGGTTGCGTTGGCGGTGTGCACGCCACCGCAGATGACGGCGGAGTTGCCGTTGACGGTGAGGTTGCTGCCGCTACCCGACACGGTGAGGGTCTGGCCCTCGACGGTCGTGTGGGTGCCGACGATCTGCGACGGCGGGATCTGACCGGCCACCACGTGGTAGGTCAGGATCTTCGTGAGCAGGTCGCTGTTGGTCTTGAGCGTGTCGATCGTGGCGCTGTCGATCTTCTTGAACGCGTCGTCGACAGGGGCGAACACGGTGAACTCGCTGCCGTTCAGGGTCGAGACGAGGTTCACGTTCGGGTTCAGCTTGCCGCTGACGGCCGCGACGAGCGTCGTGAGCAGCGGGTTGTTCGAGGCGGCGACAGCGACCGGGTCCTGCGACATGCCCTGGATCGAGCCGGCGCCCGAGGGCACCGCCGACGCGTAAGCCGAGCAGCCGGGGCCGACGAGGTCGGCCGAGGGGTCCATCGTGGCGGATGCCATGGGGGTCGACGACGGCGTCGACATCGATCCCGAGCTGGTGGTGGAGCTCGAACATGCGGTCAGCGCGAGGGCGCCCGCGAACAGAAGCGCGACGCCGGAGATGACCTTGGACTTCGTGGTGAGCATGATTCCTCCGTGGTGAGGGGTGGGCCGGGGGGACCCGTGGGAGTGAACGACGCACCCGAGCGTTCCGGGGGCGTCCGCCGCGGTGCGACGTTCACCAAGCCGTTCGGGGCGGTCGCGGGATCGGATTGGACATCGAACAGATCCGGATGCCTCGGGCCGCCGCATCCGCTCACTCAGCGTGTTCGCGGGCAGCAGTTCCCATCCGAACGGGCGACGGGGCCGAACTGCTACCGACACGAAAGGGAGGTCGCCATGACCCTCGTCATCATCGGCCTCCTGGGCGGACTCATCACCGGCATCTCGCCGTGCATCCTTCCGGTGCTGCCGGTCATCTTCCTCACGGGAGGCGTGCAGGCCAGCGCCGCGACCGGCGACGAGGAGGTGCGCCCCGCCTCCCGCTGGCGGCCGTTCCTGGTGATCGCCGGCCTCGTGCTGAGCTTCACGGTCGTGACCCTCGTCGGGTCGCTGATCCTCGGACTGCTGAACCTGCCGCAGGACATCATCCGCTGGGTCGGCATCGTCGTGCTGATCCTCATCGGCATCGGCCTCATCGTGCCCCGCTTCGAGCGCATCCTCGAGAAGCCGTTCACCTGGCTTCCGCAGAAGGAGGTCACGAACCGGGGGAGCGGCTTCGGCGTGGGTCTCGCCCTCGGCGCGGTGTTCGTGCCGTGTGCCGGTCCCGTGCTCGCGGCGATCATCGTCGCCGGCTCCACAGGCCGCATCGGCGCCGACACGATCTTGCTGACCGTGTCGTTCGCGATCGGCGTCGCCGTGCCGCTGCTCGTCTTCGCGCTCGCCGGGCGCGCGGTCGTGCAGCGCATCCGCGCGTTCCGCACCCGCGAGCGCCTGCTGCGCATCATCGGCGGCTCCGCCATGATCGCGCTGTCGGTCGGGCTGGTGTTCAACGTGCCCCAGCTGCTGCAGCAGCTCGTGCCCGACTACACGTCGGGGCTGCAGCAGCAGCTCACCGACAACCCCGACGCGCAGAAGGCTCTCGCCCTCGGCGGCCTCGTCAACGACGAGAACAAGAACCTCGACAAGTGCACCGCCGGTGCCACCGAGCTCGAATCGTGCGGCACGGCGCCGAGCATCAAGGGCATCCAGCAGTGGTTCAACACCCCCAACGACCAGCCGATCACCCTCTCCCAGGAGAAGGGCAAGGTCGTACTGATCGACTTCTGGGCGTACTCGTGCATCAACTGCCAGCGCTCCATCCCGCATGTCGTCGCCTGGAACAAGGCCTACGCCTCGCTCGGACTCGAGGTCATCGGCATCCACTCGCCCGAGTACGCCTTCGAGAAGGACCCGGCGAACGTCATGGCCGGTGCCAAGAACTTCGGCATCACCTACCCGGTCGCCATCGACAACAACCTCGACACCTGGACCAACTACCGCAACCGGTATTGGCCCGCCCACTACCTGATCGACGCGCAGGGGGTGGTGCGCAACATCCAGTTCGGTGAAGGCAACTACGCCACCACCGAGAACCTGATCCGCCAGCTGCTCGTGCAGGCGAACCCGAACGTGCAGCTGCCCCCGCCCACCGAGGTGCAGGACACCACCCCGCAGGTCGGCTCGACCACGCAGGAGACGTTCCTCGGTGCGGCCAAGCAGGCCAACTTCGGCGGCGGCACCGCCTACGACCCGGGCACGACCACCTTCGCCTACCCCGCCTCCCAGCCCGACGACTCGTTCGTCGTGCAGGGCAGCTGGAACCTGACCTCCCAGAGCATCACCCCCGGCACCGACCAGCCCGCCCAGGTGCGGCTGCGCTTCCACGCCGGCATCGTGCAGATGGTGCTCGGCGGCACCGGCACCGTCACCTACACGCTGCAGGGCGGCGCCACCCAGACCGTGCAGGTCAGCGGCACTCCCAACGCCTACCAACTGGTCTCCAGCGGAGCC
>NZ_LMPK01000038.1:230365-235604 GCF_001423825.1 Microbacterium sp. Leaf351 | reverse complement strand
CCTTCGGATGACGGTGTTGACGGATGCCGCGGCCCGCGGTATGCGTCAACCGCCCCGTCCGCTGCGAGAGGAGTCCGTGAATGTACGGCATGCTGGTCGACATGGTGATCGACGGCGCTGACGTCCCCGAGGAGGGTCCCGTCGTCGACCGCATCGCCGAGTTGCTGGTGGCGACCGCCGGCGGCGACCAGGGCGCGTTCGCCGAGCTGTACGACGCGCTGTCGTCGCGGGTGTTCGGTCTGATCCTGCGCGTACTCGTCGACCGGTCGCAGAGCGAAGAGGTGCTGCAGGAGGTCTTCCTCGAACTGTGGCAATCCGCCGGGCGGTTCGTTCCGAACAAGGGACAAGGCCGCACGTGGGTGATGACCATCGCCCACCGCAGAGCCGTCGACAGAGTGCGCGCATCGCAGTCGAGCAGTGACCGGGACACCCGAGCCGGGCTGCGGGAGATCGCGGTGCCGCACGCCGACGTCGCCGAGCAGGTCGAACTGAAAACCGACGCCGAACGTGTGCACGAGGCGCTGCGTTCCCTTCCCGAGGCGCAGCGCGAAGCGCTCACTCTCGCCTACTTCGGCGGCTACAGCCAGAGTGAGGTGGCCGCCCTCGTGGGTGCACCGCTCGGCACCATCAAGACACGTATGAGAGACGGGCTCGCCCGACTCAGACAGGAGATGGGGGTGACCCCGTGAACGAGAACGACTTCGCCGAGCTGTCGGCGGCCCGCGCCCTCGGTGCTCTCTCGCCCGACGAGCAGCGCGCCTTCGACGAGGCGCTCGCGTCGCACCCCGAGTGGGCTGCCACCGTAACTGCCGACGAGGCGGCCGCGGCCGCACTCGCCGACACCGTGACGGATGTCGCGCCCCCCGCCGACCTCCGCGCCTCGCTGCTCGCCCGCATCCAGGACCTTCCGCAGCACTCCGACGCGGATGCCGCGGCCGACGCCCCGCCCGCGCCGTTCACGTTCGTCACACCGAGCGTGGAATCGGTGCGGTCGGCCCCCATCGCGAACGCGCGGCGGGCACGCCGCATCCTCTTCGCCCTCGCCGCGAGCATCGCTCTGGTGGTCGCGATCGGCATCGGCGGCACGATGATCGCCGGGCAGCTGAACCCGAAGCCCGCGGCGGTCGTCGCGCTCGAGAAGATCGAGTCGGCACCGGATGCCGCCAGCGCCCAGGCGGGCGTCACCGGCGGCGGCACGGCCACCCTGCACTGGTCGTCCTCGCTCGGCCAGGCCGTGCTCGTCTCGTCGGGCATGGCGAGCCTCGCAAGCGACCGAACCTATGAGCTCTGGTACCTGCGAGACGGCGTGCCGACCGCGGCGGGCACGTTCGATGTGTCGGGCGGGTCGGCGACCGCGCAGCTGCGCGGTGGGTTCCAGGCGGGCGACATCGTCGCCGTGACGGTGGAGCAGCAGGGCGGCTCGGCGACCGGCCAGCCCACGACGAAGCCTGTGCTCGCGATCGAGACGCCGGCCTGACGCACTCCGGCGGTGCGCGCCCGGGGAGACCGGCGTCACCGGCGCCCCGTGCGCGCCCCGGCATCACCGGCCCCCGCAGCGCTAGCGTGAACGGGTGACCCCCCGCGCGCAGACCCCCGAGGTGCTCGCGCGCCTGCGACGGGCGCGCGACCTGATGGACCGCTCATACGCCGAACCGCTCGAGGTCGCGATCATGGCGCGGGAGGCGTTCATGTCGACCGCGCACTTCTCCCGCGAGTTCCGCGACGCGTACGGGGAGACGCCGTACGGCTACCTGATGACGCGCCGCATCGAGCGCGCCATGGCGCTGCTGCGGGCGGGGACGACGGTGACCGATGCGTGCATGCGGGTGGGAGCGACATCCCTCGGGTCGTTCAGCGCCCGGTTCACGCGGCTTGTCGGCGAGACACCGAGCGCCTACCGGGCCCGCGATCACGCCGCCACCGAGGACATCCCGGCCTGCATGGCGCGGGTGCTCACCCGCCCCACCCGGTTCGTCTGATCGCGCACCGTGTCCCGGTCGCCGACGATGCGGAGTGAGCAGGATCAGAGAAGCGGATGCCGCCTCCCGCCCGTAGCGTGGAGGCCATGACCTCGATCTCGCTCCGCTTCTTCCCGATCACCTCCGACGACATCGACGCCGGCATCGCGTTCTACCGTGACGGACTCGGCCTCGAGCTGCGCAACAACGTCGCCGCGGGTGACTTCCACTGGGTCACGCTCGGCGTGCCCGGCACCGACGTGGCCGTGGTGCTCTCCGAGCCCGGTGCCGGCCGCTCGCCCGACGACGCCGAGGCACTGCACCGGCTCGTCGCGAAGGGAGCGATCGGCCCGATCGTGTTCGAGACCGACGACCTCGACGGCGTGTTCGCCCGCCTCACCGCCCTCGGCGCCGACCTCGTGCAGGAGCCGACCGACCAGCCGTGGGGGCCGCGCGACACCGCATTCCGCGACCCGGCCGGCAACCTCATCCGCATCAACCAGGCCGGCTGAGCCGGCGGGCGGTGCGGCCCGGGAGGCGCCCCTCGCCCCGTACCCTGGACAGGTGAGCGACGATCCCCGGCCGTACCACAAGCCCGTGCGCCGCCCCGCCGAGCTGTTCGACCGGCTCTACTCGGGCGACGACCCGGCCGAGGTCTCGCGCATCGCCCACTCGACCGCCGCCGCACTCCTCGCGCGCGTGCGCGAGGACCCCGACGTCGACGTCGTCGAACGCCTCGTCGCGTTCACCGACCGTCACGGCATCGACGACATCGCCGATCTGTGGTCGCGTGCGCCCGCTCGATCTCTGCCCGGCGCGCTCTGGCGGCTCTATCTGCTGCAGCTCATGATCCACGACGACCCGCGCACCGCGGCGCTGCTGTTCGAGCGCGGACGCCTGGCACGTTCCGGAGCCGACGAGGTGGTCGCAGGAGCGCCGACCCCGGCCGGCCCGGACGAGCTCGTCACCCTCATCGACACGATCCTGCGGGGGCTGTTCCAGGGTGACTTCGCGGTCGCACTCGAGCGGGCGGCATCCTTCTGCCGCATCGTCGCCGCCGGTGCGGTGCAGCTCGCCGACGACCACGACGTCGCGGAGCCGGCGCGCGCGAGCGCCTTCACGACGCGGGCGCTGCGCCTCGACACCTACGCGGAGGACCTCTCGGGCGCGGCGGCGCTCTGGCGCCGCGACGCGCTCGCCTGAGTCGCTTGCTCTCGCGCCGCGACACGCCGGACCGGGCGGCGCTTCGGCGCCGCGACGCTTGCTCCTGAGTCACGCCCTCGCATCGCGACGCGCCCGACCGGGGCGGCACCCGCACGGAGGAAGGGAAGAACCGAGCCGCAGAAACGCCTCTCGGCGCAAGGCCGCTCGCAGCGGCAGATATTGGAGCCCGGGGTTACTGCGGCCCGGCCGGTCCAGTGTAACGGAGCGCCCCCGGGCGGCATTCCCGCGTCATCCGCCCGGGCGCGTCGCCGTCGCGCGCGTAGGCTCGCAGCATGACCTGGCGTTTCGCGCTCATCATCGAGCCCGTGGCATCCGATGACCCCCGCACCGACTTCGACACGACCTTCGCGCCCGTCGACGCCTCGGCCCCCGCCCTCAGCATCGGCGAGCTCAGCACCCAGCGCGGAGACGGCATCTTCGAGTCGATCGGTGTCGTCGACAGGCACCCGCAGGAGGTCGAGGCGCACCTGGCGCGGCTCGCGCACTCCGCCGAGATCTGCGACCTTCCGGTGCCGAACCTCGCCCAGTGGCGCGCCGCCGTGGCCCGCGCGGCGGCGCAGTGCCCGGAGGGCGAGGCGGTCATCAAGCTCATCCTGAGTCGCGGCATCGAGCACGGCCCGACCCCGACCGCGTGGGTGACCGCGTCGGCCGCGCCCGACTATGCCCGCCCGCGCGCCGAAGGCATCTCCGTCGTCGTGCTCGATCGCGGGCTCGACCTCGCCGCACCCGCCCGCGCCCCGTGGCTGCTGCTCGGCGCGAAGACGTTGTCGTATGCGACCAACATGGCGGCGCTGCGCGAGGCGCACCGACGCGGCGCGGATGACGCCGTCTTCGCCACGTCCGACGGATTCCTGCTCGAGGCGCCGACCGCGTCGCTCGTGCTGCGCCGCGGCGATGAGTTCGTGACCCCCGAGCCCGCCGCCGGCATCCTGCACGGCACCACCCAGCTGAGTCTGTTCGCCCACCTCGCCGAGCGGGGGTTCACGACCGCCTACGAGACCCTTCCGACGGCGGCCCTCGCCGACGCGGATGCCGCGTGGCTCGTCTCGAGCGTCCGCCTCGCCGCCCCGATCACGGTCGTCGACGGCCAGGCTCTCCCGCACGACGCCGCCTTCACGGCCGAGCTGAACGCCTACCTGCTCTCGCCGCGCGACTGAGCCGCGGCATCCGGGCGTGCGGCATCCCGGGCTGACGCGGTACGCCCCATCGATCCTTTGCCCGCCGCGACTGAGCGGCAGCATCCGGGCGTGCGGCAGCCGCGCCGCGGCATCCCGGCCCGGCCGGGGCATCCGGGCGTTCTCGGTCCCGGGCTGACGCCCACAACCGTGCGCGCCGGTCTTCAGGCTGACGCGCCAGACCGTGTGCGACGCCGGCTTTCGGCGTGTCTCGCACCCCGCAGCGTCGGAACTTCTCGATGGCACGCCGCGATTGCGCTCGGCGCGGCGGGGTGTCGGGAGAAAGTTCCGACGTTGTGATGGTCGCAGCGGGTTGTCGATGCCTACCGGCGTGCGTCGCAGGTCGATCACCCCAGGCCGAGCGCGCCGAGGATCGCGCGTTCGACGAGGTCCCAGTCGTGCACGATCAGGGCGTAGTCGAACCGTAGTGTGCGGTATCCCCAGGCGGCGGATGCTGCGTCTCGAACGAGGTCGTGGTGTCTCCGTTCGGCGCCCGCGTGGTTCTCGCGCCCGTCGGCTTCGACGATGAGGCGTCCGTCAATGAGAAGGTCGACCCGTCCGACACCGAGGACGGAAACCTGGGCGCGCACGTCGAGCTGCCAGTGCCGCAATCGCCAGCGGATCAGCGACTCCAGCCCGCTGTCGGCATCGTCTCGCGCGAACGCGATCGCCTCGCGGGCTCGGTCGTTCGTGCGCTCGTGCAGCCAGGCGAGATCGTGCGGCGCGACGAGTCCGAGGCGCAGGGAGGACTCCAGGGCGACGAAGAACTGCTCCGTTCCCGCGCAGCGATCGATCTCCCTGAGCACGCTCCGCGCTGTCGCCCGCGGGGTCGGCGCGTCGCCCCAGTGCACGATCGTGTCGGCTTCGACGATTGTGGGGGTG
>NZ_LMPK01000038.1:229787-230354 GCF_001423825.1 Microbacterium sp. Leaf351 | reverse complement strand
GGCGAGCCGCGCTGATGCACGGAGCCGGCCTCCCGCCCGCGCAGCGCGACGCACATCGTCGCAGCTCGACGGTGTCGCGAACACGCCTCGCCGCAGGCGGATGAGCTCGCCCGTCTCGAGCGCACGTTCGATGCGGGTGCGTGAGTAGCGCAGCGCGCGAAGCTGCGCGCTCGTTCGCACCGCCGTCCTCTCGTCGCACACATGGCCATGGTGGGCGCACATCACGTCGTGAGTGTCCGAGCAGCGCGGCATCCGTGGATCGTCGGTGGCCTGCGGGCATGGGGGAGGGGCCGTCACTCCACACTCCGTCGGAAGTTCTGCGCGACACCCCGCCCTCGTCATGCGCGAACCGGCGAGTCGGCCACAACTTCCGACATTGCGCAGGGAGCGAGGCGGCGACGAGAGAGGGAGGGGGAGGGGAGGGGAGGGGAGGGGAGGGGACAGTGAGGGCGACGGGAAAGGGTGAGGGGAGACGGAGCGTGGGGAGAGACGGGGCGTGGGGAGAGACGGGGCGGGGGGAGAGGGGGCGTGGGGAGAGACGGGGCGTGGGGAGAGACAGCGCGTGGG
>NZ_LMPK01000038.1:227564-229725 GCF_001423825.1 Microbacterium sp. Leaf351 | reverse complement strand
GGGGGGGGGGCAGGCCGTCCAACCGGCCGGACACCACAGCCCTGCCCGAACGCGCAGAGGGGGCGGATGCCTCGCATCCGCCCCCTCCCGCGCACGACCGCGCGGTCGCGATCACCCGAAGCGGCCCGAGACGTAGTCCTCGGTCGCCTTCTGGGTGGGGTTGGTGAAGATCGTTCCGGTCTCGGCGAACTCGATGAGCTTGCCGGGCTTGCCGGTGCCGGCGATGTTGAAGAAGGCCGTCTTGTCGCTCACGCGCGAGGCCTGCTGCATGTTGTGGGTCACGATCACGATCGTGAACTCGTTCTTGAGCTCCTCGATCAGCTCTTCGATCGCGTAGGTCGAGATCGGGTCGAGCGCCGAGCACGGCTCATCCATCAGCACGACATCGGGGGAGACGGCGATCGTGCGGGCGATGCACAGTCGCTGCTGCTGACCGCCCGACAGTCCTGCGCCCGGCTTGTCGAGGCGGTCCTTGACCTCTTCCCAGAGGTTCGCGCCGCGCAGCGACTGCTCGACCAGGGCGTCGGCGTCGCTCTTCGAGATGCGCTTGTTGTTCAGGCGCACACCCGCGAGCACGTTCTCCTTGATCGACATCGTGGGGAACGGGTTCGGACGCTGGAAGACCATGCCGACCTGACGGCGCACGAGCACCGGGTCGACGCCGGGGGCGTAGAGGTCCTCACCGTCGACGAGCACCGAGCCCTCGACGCGGGCGCCGGGGATGACCTCGTGCATGCGGTTCAGCGTGCGCAGGAACGTGGACTTGCCGCATCCCGACGGGCCGATGAAGGCGGTCACGGTGCGGGGCTCGATGTTCATCGAGACCCCTTCGACCGCGAGGAAGTCGCCGTAGTAGACGTTGAGGTCCTCGACCTCGATGCGCTTGGACACCTGGGGGCTCCTTGATCAGCGGGACTTCGGCGCGAACATGGTCGCGACGATGCGGGCGATGAGGTTGAAGATGACGACGAGGATGACCAGCAGCAGGGCGGCGCCCCACGACTGCGCCTGCGAGGCGGCGATGTCCTGGCCGGGGAAGCTGTAGGCGGTGTACGCCATGACGGGCAGGGTCTGCATCGGTCCGTCGAACGGGTTCGCGTTGAAGTTGTCGGTGAAGCTCGCCGCGATGAAGATCGGCGCGGTCTCGCCGACCACACGCGCCACGGCAAGCACCACGCCGGTGACGATGCCGCTCGCCGCGGTGCGCAGCACGATCTTGACGATCGTCGTGGAGCGGGGAACACCGAGTGCGAGGGATGCCTCGCGCAGCTCGCTCGGGACGAGTCGCAGCATCTCTTCGGTCGAGCGCACGACGATCGGGATCATCAGCACGCACAGCGCGATCGATGCGGAGAAGCCGCTGAACGCCTTCGGGCCGACGATGAGCGAGAACAGCGAGAAGGCGAACAGACCGGCGACGATGGAGGGAATGCCGGTCATCACGTCGACGAGGAACGTGATCATGCGACGCAGCGGGTTGTTCGGCTGCGCGTACTCGACGAGGTAGACCGCGGTCAGGATGCCGATGGGAACCGAGATGAGCGCGGCGATGCCGGTGATGATCAGGGTTCCGACGACGGCCTGCAGGGCGCCGGGCGTGGCCACCNCCCCGATGCCCTGGGAGACGACGGTCCACAGCGTGGAGATGAGCGGCGCGACGGCCAGCACGAAGGCGCTCGTCACGAGTCCGCGGACGACCCGATCGGTCGCCTTACGGCGGTTCTCGACGATGGTGGATGCCACGCCGATGCCGACGAGGTAGAGCACCGCCGTGAGCACCAGCCACAGCGCGATGTTGAACGGCGCGAGGAGGGCGATGATCCCGGCCGAGATGACGAGGGCGATCACCACGCCGATCGGCTCGGAGAAGCGGGGGAGCTGCCCGCTGGTGAGGCCGGCTGCGCGGGTCAAGGGGCCGGCGGTGGAGGTGGTCACGAGCGCTTCCCCTTCTTCTTGCGGCCCTTCGCGCCGGGACCGGTCGCGGCGATGATGTAGCGCGCGAGCATGTTGACGGCGAGGGAGACGACGAACAGCATCAGGCCCGTGCCGATGAGCGCGGAGCGCTGGATGCCTGACGAGATCGGGAAGTTCAGCGCGATGTTCGCGGCGATCGTCTGCGAGTTGTAGCCGTCGGTGAGCAGTTGCACCGAGAACAGGAGGG
>NZ_LMPK01000038.1:224582-227546 GCF_001423825.1 Microbacterium sp. Leaf351 | reverse complement strand
CGCCGAGACCATTCCGCTGCGCGCGTAGGGAAGCACCGACAGGCGGATCATCTCCCAGCGGGTCGCCCCGAGAGCGAGGGCTGCCTCCTCGTGGAGGCGCGGGGTCTGCAGGAAGATCTCACGGGTGATCGAGGTGACGATCGGGAGGATCATCACCGCGAGCACCACGCCACCGGCGAGCATCGTGGAGCCCGTCGAAGTGACCTGTCCGCTGAACAGCGGGATCCAGCCGAAGTACTCGTTCAAGAACTGCGACAGGGGCAGGAGGAACGGGCGGATGACGATGATGCCCCAGAGGCCGAACACGATCGACGGGACCGCGGCGAGAAGATCGACGATGTAGCCGAGCAGCCCGGCGAGCCGGCGCGGGGCATAGTGCGAGATGAACAGTGCGATGCCGATCGCGACGGGGGCGCCGAGGATCATGGCGATCACTGCCGACCAGAGGCTTCCCCACAGCAACGGCGCGACGTACGCCCAGAAGCTCGACCAGCCGTTGCCGAGGGGGTTGTGGATGGCGGCCAGGTCCTGGTTGGAGCTCCAGTTCGCGGTGATCGCGGGGAGTCCCTGGATGATGAGGAAGATCGCGACTCCGGCGAGGATCACCATGATCGAGATCGCGGAGCCCGTGGAGAGTCCGAGGAAGACGGTGTCGCTCGCCCGGCGCTTGCCGATCAGTGATCGGGACGGAGAGGTCGTGGTGGTCGCCGCGTCAGCCACGGCTTCCCTCGTCTTCTCGCAGAGGCACGGCGTTCTCCTTCTCGGGTCGGGCGTCGTGTGGAGCTCCGAAGACGACACTAATGCGAACGGCTCGGACTCAGTCACCCCACCGAGCAGGCTCGGGAGGGCCACTCAGTCCGCCCGGATCCGATGAGCGGATCCGGGCGGGCCGAAGGGTGTTACTTGATGGTGGCGAGGGTCGCCTGGACCTGCGTCAGGATCTCGTCCGGAACCGGAGCGGAGCCGGCGTTCTTCGCGGCGACCTGCTGGCCGAGCGTCGACGCGACGAAGCCGAGGTACGACTTGACGAGCTTGGCCTGCGTGGCGTCCTTGAACGTGGTGCAGGTGATCGCGTAGGAGAGCAGCGGGATCGGGTAGGTGTCGGCGGTGAGCTTCGAGTAGTCGAAGACCTGCGACAGGTCGCCGGCCACACCGTTGGACTTGGTGGTCGCCGCGACCGCGAAGGTCTTGGAGACGGCCTCGGCCGAGTACGAGATGGCGGTGCCGCTCTGGATGATCGAGGCGGCGGTCAGCGAGCCGATGCCCGAGTGGTCGGCGTAACCGATGGTGCCGTTGCCCGACTTGACGGCGCCGACGACGCCCGAGGTGCCCTTCTGGAGCGACACGTTGCCGGTGATCGGCCATGCCGAGCCCGCCTTGTGCGTCCACACCGACGGTGCGGTGCCCACGAGGTAGTTGGTGAAGTTCTGGGTGGTGCCGGAGCCGTCCGAGCGCGCGACCGTCGTGATCGGGCCGGCGGGGAGGGCGGTGCCGTTGTCGGCGGTGATGGCCGGGTCGGACCAGTCGGTGATCTCCAGCGCGAAGATCTTGGCGATGGTGGTCGCGCTGAGCTTGAGGCTGGTGACGCCCGAGATGTTGAAGATGATCGCGACACCGTCGAGGTAGATCGGCAGGTTCACGCCGCCCTCGGTGCACAGGGCAGCCGACTTGGTGGTCTCGTCGGCCGACAGCGGAGCGTCGGAACCGGCGAAGTCGTAGGCGCCGTTGAGCCAGTTGGTGCGGCCGCCACCGGAGCCCTGCGACTTGTCGTAGTTGATCGTGACGTTCTTGTTGGTGGCGTTGTAGGCGGTGATCCAGGCGGTCTCCGCGTTGGCCTGCGCGCTCGAGCCACCGGCGGTGATGGTGCCGGAGAGCGTCGTGTCGATGGTCGAGGTCACGCCGGCGGCCGAGGCCGACGCCGAAGCGCCGCCGTTCGAGCCCGACGACGAGCAGCCTGCGAGTGCGATCGCGGCAACGGCGGCGAAGGCGCCGACCTGCGCAATGCGGGTGATCTTCACTGTGGAATCCTCACGTTTATCGGGTGTGCCCGGTGCATGGGCACGCCTGACGGTAAACGTCGGCCCTTAAGCGACGGCGGTGCACAGGTGAACAACGGGTGAACGTGGCCTGTGCGCCCGCCGCCCGCATCAGAGTGCGGGGGTGTGCGTCTCGATCGCCGCGATGCCGGCGCCGGGGTTCGTCGCGGACAGGTGCACGACCGAGAATCCGCCCACGGGGAGCGCCGATGCGCTGCCGAGGTAGGCGCCCCGCAGCGTGCCCGTCGCGAGTGCGAGCTCGGCGAGAATGTCGGGGAGCACGGGGCCGTGGCTGCAGAGCACCGCGGGCTTGCGGGAGCGCACCCGCTTGCCGATGACCGTGCGGGCGTCGCTGCGCCCCTCCTCCCAGAGGTCTTGGCTGATGAGGGGCGTCGTGCGCACGTCGCGCTCGAGGGCGGCGGCGAGCGGCGCGACGGTCGCGAGGCAGCGCACCGCCGGACTCGAGACGATCCGTCGCACCCCAAAGCTGCGCAGCGGCCCCACGAGCGCCTCGGCCTGGCGCGCGCCGCGGTCGGTGAGGGGTCGGTCGGCGTCCTCGCCCTTCCAGCTCTCGCGAGCGACGGCCTTCGCGTGGCGCAGGGCGATGACGGGGAAGGTCTGCAGCACGCCGCGATCGACGAAGTCGAGGAACTTCGTGACGATCTCGACGTCGACCGGGTAGCTGAGGTATCCGAGCGCGCGCTTCGGGGTGACCCACTCGAGCGCCGCGATCTCCTTGTTGGGCACGAACGCGCTCGCGCGGATCGCGGCATCCGTCGCCTCTGCCGCCCAGTAGTGCACGACCTTCTCGCGCCGGCTCGGCAGGTGGTAGCGCGAGACGCCGACGGGCACGCCGAGCGCGACCTTGATGCCGGTCTCCTCGAAGATCTCGCGCACGGCCGTCTCCAGCAGGCTCTCTCCGGGGTCG
>NZ_LMPK01000038.1:215899-224565 GCF_001423825.1 Microbacterium sp. Leaf351 | reverse complement strand
GCCCCTCGACGAGGCGCCACACCACGCCGCCGGCCGCGTAGACGGTCGTCGTCATCGGGTCGCGCGCGGACGACGTCGCTTCTGCACGGCGGTCATCGTCGCCTCTTGGAGATCGAGCAGGGGCTTGCCCTCGGCGTCGCGGCTGCGCCGCGTCCAAACGCCGTCCCCGCCGAGCCACCAGGAGCTGGTCGACTCGCTCATGGCGAGGTCGAACAGGTCGGTGAGCTCGGTGAGCTGGGCGGGCGCCGTGACGCGCACGAGCGCTTCGACCCGGCGATCGAGGTTGCGGTGCATCATGTCGGCGCTGCCGATGTACACCTGCGGGTCGCCGCCGTTCGCGAACGCGAAGATGCGGGAGTGCTCGAGGTAACGCCCCAGGATCGATCGGACCGTGATGTTCTCGCTCATCCCCTCGACGCCCGGCTTGATGCTGCAGATGCCGCGCACCCACACCTCCACCGTCACGCCCGCGTTGCTGGCCTGGTAGAGCGCATCGATGATCTGCTCATCGACCATCGAGTTGACCTTGATGCGCACCGACGCGGGCTTGCCCGCGAGGGCGTGCCGACGCTCGCGGTCGATGAGGCGCAGCAGCCCCTTGCGAAGGTGCAGGGGTGCGACGAGCAGGCGCTTGAACTTCTTCTCGATCGCGTACCCGCTGAGCTCGTTGAACAGACGCGTGAGGTCGCCGCCGACCTCGTCGCTCGCGGTGAACAGGCCGAAGTCCTCGTAGATGCGGCTGGTCTTCGGGTTGTAGTTGCCGGTGCCGACGTGGCTGTAGCTGCGAAGCACCCCGCCCTCCTCGCGGATGACGTGCACCAGCTTGCTGTGGGTCTTCAGCCCGACGAGACCGTAGACGACGTGCACGCCGGCCTTCTCGAGCTTGCGCGCCCAGATGATGTTGTTCGCCTCGTCGAAGCGCGCCTTCACCTCGACGAGCGCGAGCACCTGCTTGCCCGCCTCCGCCGCGTCGATGAGCGCCTGCACGATGGGGCTGTCGCCCGAGGTGCGGTAGAGCGTCTGCTTGATGGCGAGCACCTGGGGGTCTTTCGCCGCCTGCTCGAGGAAGGCCTGCACGCTCGTCGCGAACGACTCGTAGGGGTGGTGCACCAGCACGTCGCCCTTGCGGATCGCCGCGAAGATGTCGGGGCGCTCGTTGTTGTCACCGGGCTGGAACGCGATCGCGGTCGTCGGCACGTGGGGTGCGTATTTGAGGTCGGGGCGGTCGATCTTGGACAGGTCGAACAGGCCGCGAAGATCGAGCGGCGCGGGCAGCCGGTAGACCTCCTGCTCGGTGATGTCGAGCTCGCGCAGCAGCAGGTCGAGCGTGACCTCGTCCATGTCGTCGGCGATCTCGAGGCGGATCGGCGGGCCGAAGCGGCGCCGCATCAGCTCGGCCTCGAGGGCCTGGATGAGGTTCTCGGTCTCGTCCTCCTCGATCACCACGTCCTCGTTGCGGGTGAGTCGGAAGGCATGGTGGTCGACGATCTCCATGCCCGGGAAGAGGTCGGCGAGGTGGTTGGCGATGAGGTCTTCGAGAGTGAGGTAGCGCACGCGCTCACCCGGCACCTCGACGAAGCGCGGCAGCATCGGCGGCACCTTCAAGCGCGCGAACTCCTGGCGTCCGGTGCGGGCGTTGCGCACCCGGATGGCGAGGTTGAGGCTGAGGCCGGAGATGTAGGGGAACGGATGCGCCGGGTCGACGGCGAGCGGCATGAGCACCGGGAACACGTGAGCCTGGAAGTACCCGTAGAGCCGGCCCTTGTCGGCGTCGCTGAGATCGTCCCAGCTGACGATGTCGATGCCCGACTCGCTGAGGGCGGGCTTGACGTGGTCGTTCCAGGCGCGTGCGTGCCGCACCTGCAGCGCGTGGGCGGCGGCGGAGATGTCGGCGAGCACGTCGATGGGCGCGCGTCCGACGTTCGTCGGCACGGCGAGTCCGGTCATGATGCGTCGCTTGAGCCCGGCGACGCGCACCATGAAGAACTCGTCGAGGTTCGAGCCGAAGATCGCGAGGAAGTTGCTGCGCTCGAGCACGGGCAGCGCCGGGTCCTCGGCGAGCTCGAGCACACGCTGGTTGAACGAGAGCCAGCTCAGCTCGCGGTCGAGGTAGCGGCCCTCCGGAAGCTCGGCGACGGACTCCTCGACGATCTCGTCGAAGTCGTCGTCATCCGAGTCGCCCAGACCAGCGTCGAGCACATCCTGATCCATCACCTCTTCATCATGTCAGCAGGAGGTGACGCCCGTGTGAACGGTTTTCCGACGGGCCGTCCGAGCGGGACGCGGCGGATCGTGAGCGGATGCCGCGGCTACGCGCGGGCGCCCGGCGCCGTCGCGGGCAGCTGGTCGTCTTCGTACACGTTGAAGCGGTACCCGACGTTGCGCACCGTGCCGATGAGCTGTTCGAGGTCGCCGAGCTTCGCGCGCAGACGCCTCACGTGCACGTCGACGGTGCGGGTGCCGCCGAAATAGTCGTAGCCCCAGACTTCGCTGAGCAGCTGCTCGCGCGTGAACACCCGCGACGGGTGGGTCGCGAAGAAGTGCAGCAGCTGGAACTCCTTGTAGGTGAGATCGAGCGGCTTGCCGTGCACCTTCGCCGAGTAGGAGGATTCGTCGATCGTGATGCCGGAGGTCTGGATGCGCGAGGAGACCTGATCCTTGGAGAGCCGGCCGATCGCGAGGCGGATGCGCGCATCGACCTCGGCGGGTCCGGCGGTCACGAGGATCACATCATCCACTCCCCAGTCCGTCGAGACGGCGGTGAGTCCGCCCTCGGTCACGATGAGGATGAGCGGAGCGTCGAGTCCGGTCGTCGTCAGGATCTTGCACAGCGACTTCGCGCCGACGAGGTCGGATCGCGCGTCGACGAACACCACGTCCGCGCTCGGCGCGTTCACGAGCTGGGCGGGCTCGGCGGGGATCTGCCGGGTGCGGTGGCTCAGCAGCTCGAGGGACGGCAAGATGGGCGTACTGCCCTGCGCCGAACTCAAGATGAGCAGCTGTGCCATGCAACCTCCCGGCCCTGCGGCCACGTGTGCCCCAATCCTAGGCGCTTCGAGGGCGCGGCTCGCGCGGGCGTCCGCCGTGCGGGATGCGCGCGTGAGCGCGCGTGGGTGAGAATGATCGCGTGAGCTCTCCCGAACTGGCGCCGCCCCGCTCGACCGCGGGCATCGTGACCGTGTGGGTCGTGGCCCTCGTGGCGGGCATCGTGGTGTCCGTCCTCGCGCCGGACGGCTGGCGTTCCGCGGGGATCGCGTTGGTGCTGGCCGGATGCCTCGTGCTGTCGTTCGTCGTGCAGCTCGTCGGCGGACGTCCGCACCGGTTCATCCAGCGCATGGCGATCAGCGTCGCCGGGAGCTTCCTCATCCTGGGCGCGGTAAGCCTGGTCGTCGCGATCGTCGCCGTCTTCCCGTAACCAGGGCGCGGCCGGGTGCGAAGGGGGCGACTAGACTGGGCGGCATGGATCTCGTCGCGCTCGAACTGTTCTTCGTGGGCCTTCTCGGACTCGCGTCGCTGGCCATCGTCTTCGTGTCGGGCGTGGTGCTGAAGAACCTCTTCCGCGGCCAGCGCTGACGGAGTCGGTCGTGATCGACATCCCGACCGAGCTCCCCGCCGACCTGGTGCCATTGTCGTGGCTCATCGGAGCCTGGCAGGGCACGGGTGTCATCGACTACGAGGCATCCGGTCATCGTTTCGAGGGCGAGTTCGAGCATCGCGTGACGTTCGCCCATGACGGCGGCGATGCGCTGACCTACACCGCGCACGCGTGGCTTCTGCAGGGCGAGACCCGCGTGCCGCTCGTGGCCGAGACCGGGTTCTGGCGGCTCTCGCGACCCGCGACCGACGGCGACGCCGGGCCGGGGCTGCTGCCGCCGACCGCGCTCACCGAGCCCCGAACGGCCGACGACGTGGAGGCCCTGCGCACCCCCGAAGGCGGGTTCCCGATCGAGGTGGTGCTCGCGCACGCCGACGGCATCAGCGAGCTGTACCTCGGACAGATCCGCGGACCGCGCATCGACATCGCGACCGACGCTGTCGTGCGCGGAGCGGGCGCGAAGCACTACGCCGCCGCGACCCGCATGTACGGGCTCGTCGACGGCCACCTGCTGTGGGCATGGGATGTCGCGGCCCTCGGCACCGAGCTGTCCTCGCACGCGTCGGCGCGGCTCGCCAAGGCCGACGCATGAGCGCCGACTGGTCGCAGGTGCCGGCGGCGGTGCTCGACGAGGCGGGCGTGCTGCAGCACGTCGGCAGCCCCCTGCGGGAGCAGCGCACCCTGCGCGACGGCCTCGCCATCGTCCCTCGTGCCGACCGTCGGGTGCTCGCCGTTCCCGGTGAGGACCGACTCAGCTGGCTCGACTCGATCTCGACGCAGGCGTTGAAGACCCTCGCGCCGGGTGAGAGCAGCGAGCTGCTCGTGCTCGACCCGCAGGGGCACGTGGAGCACGCGGCATCCGTTCTCGACGACGGCGAGACCACGTGGCTCATCGTCGACGCGGCCGATGCCGAGCCCCTGCTGACGTTCCTGCTGCGCATGCGGTTCCGGCTGCGCGTCGCGCCCCGTGATGCGAGCGACGAGTTCGCCGTGATCGGATGCCGCGCCCCCGCGCTCGCGCACCTCGAAGCCGCGTCGCCGGCGGGCGTGCGTCTCGTGTGGCGCGATCTGTGGCCGGAGATCGGCATCGGCGGTGTCGGCTACGCGGCCGACGAGGATCATCCGGGCCACGGCTACGGCGCGATCGAGGTGCTCGTCACCCGGGAGACCGAGGCCGCGCTCGTTCGCGCTGCGGCGGCCGGCGAGATCGCCGTCGCGGGCGTGCTCGCCGCCGAGGCGCTGCGCATCGCCGCCTGGCGGCCCCGGTGGGCGGCCGAGATCGACGAGCGCACGATTCCGCACGAGCTCGACTGGCTGCGCACCGCGGTGCATCTCGACAAGGGCTGCTACCGCGGGCAGGAGACGGTCGCGAAGGTGCACAACCTGGGGCATCCTCCCCGCCGGCTCGTCTCCGTGCAGCTCGACGGCAGCGACGCCGTGCTTCCCGCGGCGGGGGCGGAGGTGCGCGTCGGTGACGCCGTCGTCGGGCGTCTCACCTCGGTGGCACAGCACGTCGACGACGGTCCGATCGGGCTCGCGGTGGTGAGCCGTCGCGCCGACGTCGCCACCCCGGCGACGGTGGACACCCCCGACGGACCCGTCGCCGCCGCACTCATCGAGATCGTCCCGCGGGACGCGGGGGCCGCGGCATCCGTGCCCCGCCTCACCCGGCTCTCGCGCCGCACGTGAGCGGCGAGCCGCCGTCGATCACCGCACCGATCGCGGTGGGCTGGCGGGCCCGACTCGATCCCGCTCCCGCGCTTCACCGCGTGCGCGGCTCCCTCATACCGATCACCCAGATCGTGGTCGCTGTCGTGGTGTCGTTCTCGGTCGCGCATTTCGGCATCGGGCATGCCGCGCCGCTCCTGGCGGCGACGGTGCCGATCTCGAGCCTCGGCCTCGTGCGCGACGCGCGCCCGCGGCTCGTGCTCGAGACGGTCGTGGGGATGCTGTTCGGCATCCTGGTGTCCGAGCTCATCGTGCTCGTGGCCGGGATCGGCTGGTGGCAGCTGGCGATCGCGATGTTCGTCGCCATGGCGATCGCGCGCTTCATCTCACCGCGGCCGGGGTTCGCGATCGCGGCGGCGACGCAGTCGGCGATCGTGATGATCCTGCCGATCACGGTGCCGTTCACCCGGCTGCTCGATGCGGCGGTCGGCGGCGCGGTGGCGCTGCTCGTGACCGCGCTCGTGCCGCGCAGCACCCGCCGCACCGAGCTCGCCGACGCGCAGGCGACGTTCGCGGGGTTCACCGCGGCCGTCGACACGGTCGTCGCGGGACTTCGCGCCGGCAGCCGTGAGCGCGCCGACCGTGGGCTCGAGAAGGCGCGCGCGTTGGGCGGCGCGATCTCCGCCTGGGGCGCCGCACTCGAGTCGAGCGCGGAGATCGCCCGCATCTCGCCGTTCCTGCGACGCCAGCGGGAGGAGATCGCCCGCCATGCGCGGGTGCAGCGCGCCATGGACCTCGCGATCCGCAACCTCCGCGTCGTCGCCCGGCGCTCCGCCTACCTCGTCGACGACGGGATGCCGCGCCCGCTGGCCGCGGACGTGCTCGCCGAGATCTCGACGGCGGCGGGGCTGGTGCGCCTCGCGCTCGACGACATCTCGTACGAGCCGGCCGCGCGCGACGTGCTGCGGGCGGTCGCGGGGCGCCTCGACCCCGCCGCGCTGCTGCCCGACGCGGCCCTGGGCGACCACAACCTGCTGGCGTCGCTGCGCCCGCTGCTGGTCGACCTGCTCGTCGCGACCGGCATGCCCGAGGCCGACGCCCGCGGCGCGATCCCGCGCATCTGACGTCGTCAGCGAGCGGATGCCGCGGGCGCCACAGCCGACCACGGCACCGTGACCTCGCCCAGCCGCCAGCGCGAACGCGCGAGCAGGGGAGTGCCCGAGCGCGCGAGCGCGTCGAGCGCGGCCCGCCAGCGCTGCTCGGCGCTGAAGGTCGCGAGCGGTGCCGCACGCGTCCACTCGCGGTCGAGCGCGGCGAACAGGGCGTGCACCGCCTCGCCGGGAACGTTGTGGTGGATCAGCGCCTTCGGCAGGCGCTCGGCGGCGATCGACGGTGCCTCGAGTCCGGCGAGGCGCAGCGAGATCGTGAGGGTGCGGGGGACGGCGTCCGCGCCGAGCTCGACCCACGTGCACACCCGGCCGATCTCGTCGCACGTGCCGTCGACGACGACGCCGCGCGGGTCGAGCCGGGACGCCATGAGCGACCAGGCGGCCGCGACATCCGCCTCGTCGTACTGCCGCAGCACGTTGAACGCGCGGATGACCGCGGGCGGCCGCGGGGCCCGCGCCTCGAAGCCGCCACGGGCGAACGAGACCCGCGCATCGGCGGGGAACGACGTGCGTCCCGCCCGCACCGCGGCGAGCTGCGCGTCGGCGCGCGCCACGCGCTCCGGATCGATCTCGATGCCGAGCACCTCGACACCCGGATGCGCCCGCCGCAGCCGCGACTCCAGCTCGAACGCGGTCACCCCGCTCGCCCCGAAGCCGAGGTCGACGACCAGGGGTTCCTCGACCTGCCGCAGCGCCGGATGCCCCGCGATCCAGCGGTCGACGCGCCGCAGCCGGTTCGTGCCGGTCGTGCCGCGCGTCGCGTGCCCCACGGGCTTCGCGGACGGGCTCATCCGACCATGATCGCAGGCCGGGGAGGGGCATCCGCGCTCGATATCATGGGGGCATGACCGCGCCTTACACGCTGATCCTGCTCCGCCACGGGCAGAGCGAATGGAACGAACTGAACCTCTTCACCGGCTGGGTCGATGTGCGCCTGACCGACCAGGGCAAGGCCGAGGCCGCGCGCGGCGGGCGACTCCTCGCCGAGGCCGGCATCCTCCCCGACGTGCTGCACACGTCGCTGCTGAGCCGCGCTATCCAGACCGCGAACATCGCCCTCGACGCCGCCGACCGCCTCTGGATCCCGGTGACCCGCTCGTGGCGCCTCAACGAGCGTCACTACGGCGCCCTGCAGGGCAAGGACAAGGCCGCGACGCTCGCCGAATACGGCCAGGAGCAGTTCATGCTGTGGCGCCGCTCGTTCGACGTGCCGCCGCCCCCGCTCGCCGACGACGACGAGTTCAGCCAGGTCGACGACCCGCGCTACGCCGGCATCGACGGCGACGTGCCCCGCACCGAGTCGCTCAAGCTCGTCATCGACCGCCTGCTGCCGTACTGGCACGAGGCGATCGTCCCCGACCTCCTTGCCGGCAAGACGGTGCTCGTCACCGCCCACGGCAACTCGCTGCGCGGTCTCGTGAAGCACCTCGACGGCATCAGCGACGCCGACATCGCCGAGCTCAACATCCCCACCGGAATCCCGTTGGTCTACCGCCTCGACGAGAACCTCGTGCCCCTCGGCCCGGGCGAGTACCTCGACCCCGAGGCTGCCGCCGCCGGTGCCGCCGCGGTCGCGAACCAGGGCAACAAGTAAGCGACACGAAGGGGGCGGATGCCGCGGCATCCGCCCCCTTCGTCGTGTTCGCGCTCAGTCCTCGATGGAGTCGGCGGTCCAGTCGCCCGTGGCGAGGTAGACCATCTTCTTCGCGATCGAGACCGCGTGGTCGCCGAAGCGCTCGTGGTAGCGGCTCGCGAGCGTGGCGTCGATCGTCGCCGACGCCTCGCCCTTCCACGAGTCGCTGAGCACCTTCTCGAAGACGCTGACGTGCAGCTCGTCGAGCTTGTCGTCCTCGTTGCGGATGGCCTCCGCGAGGGCGAGGTCGCGCGTCTCGAGCAGGGTGGTGAGCTTGCGCGCCAGGTCGACGTCGATCTCGCCCATCTTGGTGAACGTGCTCTTCAGGCCCTTGGGGATCGCACGGTCGGGGAAGCGCATGCGGGTCAGCTGCGCGATGTGCTCGGCGATGTCGCCCATGCGCTCGAGCGACGCGCTGATGCGCAAGGCCGAGACGACCATGCGCAGGTCGGTGGCGACCGGCTGCTGGCGGGCGAGGATGTCGATCGCGAGCTCGTCGAGCGCGACCGCCTTCTCGTCGATGATGGTGTCGTTGTCGATGACCTCTTCGGCCAGGGCGACGTCGCTCGTGCCGAACGCCGTCGTGGCCTTCTCGATGGCT
>NZ_LMPK01000038.1:214445-215872 GCF_001423825.1 Microbacterium sp. Leaf351 | reverse complement strand
CCTCGCGCATGGATGTTGACCTTCCTGTCGGGGAGGGGCGGCGCGGGGCCGCAACCCGCCCGATTGTCGTCACCGAAGGTTAACGATCGGTTCCCGACGCATGAATAATCCCATGTCCTCGCCCGGGACGGCGCGAGACGGGCCGGTGGGATGTTTCCGAGCGTTCTACTCTGGGACACATGCAGGACACGCCGCTGGCGCTGCTCGCGCTCGCCACCGGAGTGGTCATCGGGGGCGTGATCGCCGCGCTCATCGCCGTCGCCATCAGCGCACGTCGCCGTGCGTTCGAACAGGCGTCGCTCGACGTGCCGCCCGGCATCTCCGACGTGCTGGCCGCCATGGACGACGCCGCCGTCGTGGTCGACGGCGGCGGCACCGTGCGCGCTGCGTCGCTCGCGGCCGCGGCGTTCGGCATGCGGGTGGACGACCACCTGGTCGATGAGACCCTCCGCCGCCTCGCGCGCTCGGCCCGCGAGGCCGGGGCGTCCGCGGCATCCACCCTCACGATCCGCCGTGCGGCGCCGCCCGCTGAGGAGCGCCTGGTGTCGGCCCGTGCCACGCAGGTATCGCCCCGGCTCGTGCTGATGGTGATCCGCGACATCACCGAGCGCGAGCGCGTCGAGCAGATGCGCCGCGATTTCGTCGCCAACACGAGTCACGAGCTGAAGACGCCGGTCGGCGCTGTCACGCTGCTCGCAGAGGCCATCGAATCCGCCGCGGAGGACCCGGACCAGGTGCGCAACTTCGCGGGCCGGCTCTCGGCGGAGGCCGCCCGGCTCGCCTCGCTCACCTCGCGCGTCATGAACCTCTCGCGCCTGCAGTCGGCGGACGAACTCAGCGAGCGGCGCGACAGCTCGGTCGACAGCATCATCACCTCGGCGATCGAGGCCAACGCGACGTCGGCGGATGCCGCCAAGGTGACCCTCGTCCGCGGGGGCGAGCGTGGCATCTACGTGCACGGCGACTCGCAGGTGCTCGCCGAGGCCGTCAGCAACCTGATCTCCAATGCGATCGCCTACTCACCGGCCGGGTCGAGCGTGGGCATCGGCGTCAAACGCGTCGAGGGAACGGTCGAGATCGCCGTCGCCGACCGCGGCATCGGGATGTCGCCCGAGGACCAGGAGCGCATCTTCGAGCGCTTCTTCCGCAGCGACCAGGCGCGCTCCCGCCGCACCGGCGGCTCAGGGCTCGGCCTCGCGATCGTCAAGCACGCCGTGCAGCGCCACGGCGGCGAGGTGCGCGTGTGGTCGCGTCTCGGTCGCGGTTCGACCTTCACCATTCAGCTGCCTGCTGTCGCCCCGCCCGCCGATGCCCCTCTCGATCGCGGAGCGGGCGTCGCCGGGGTGCGCACGCCCGCACGCCCCGAGCCGGTGGCCGCCTGGACACCCCCGTCGAACGGAAAGAAGAAATGACCCACGTGCTTCTCG
>NZ_LMPK01000038.1:210792-214432 GCF_001423825.1 Microbacterium sp. Leaf351 | reverse complement strand
GGAGATCGCCGAGGACGGCCAGGCCGCGCTCACCGCGTTCCGCGAGCGCGCCGCCGACATCGTGCTGCTCGACCTGATGCTGCCGGGCATCCCCGGTACCGAGGTGTGCCGTCAGCTACGCGCGACGACGCAGGTGCCGATCATCATGCTGACCGCGAAGGACAGCGAGGTGGACATCGTCGTGGGGCTCGAGCTCGGCGCGGACGACTACGTCACCAAGCCCTACTCGACGCGCGAGCTGCTCGCCCGCATGCGGGCGGTGCTGCGCCGCTTCGCCCACCTGGAGGCGGACCTCGACGAGCACGTCCTGAGCGGGGGTCGGGTGACCCTCGACATCGACCGGCATACCGTGGCCGTCGACGGGCGGGAGATCGCGATGCCCCTCAAGGAGTTCGAACTCCTCGAGGTGCTGATGCGCAATGCCGGCCGTGTCATGACCCGCGGCCAGCTCATCGACCGGGTGTGGGGCACCGACTACTTCGGTGACACCAAGACGCTCGATGTGCACATCAAGCGCATCCGTTCGCGCATCGAGGCGGCCCCCGGCGACCCGGAGATGCTCGTCACCGTGCGCGGGCTCGGCTACCGATTCGAGGCGTGACAGACCCGGCGCCGCACGTCTGTCGGAACGAGGAAGGCCGGGGAGCTCACGCTCCCCGGCCTTCCTCGTCGTGAGGGCTCAGTTGCTCGCCGACGGCGTCGGAGCCGGGGTCGGCACGAGCGTCGAGAGGTAGCTCAGCTGTCCGGTCAGCACAGGGGTCTCCACGCGGGCGCCCTCGCCCGTGCCGGACTGGAAGTAGATGGACACCGTCGACCCAGGGGCGGAGTCGAGCGGGGAGATCGGCAGCGGCGCGGTCGAGCCGGTGCCGAGGCTGAGGGTGGATCCGGCCGAGACCAGGATGGCCGTCTTCACCGCGCTCGAGCCGTCGCCGACGGTGACGTTCAGCACCTCACCGCTGTCGGTCGGGTTCACGACGGTGGCGACCAGGTTGCCGTTCGCGCCCGACGAGTCGGCGACGACCAGCACGTTGCGCACAGCGAGGGGTCCGCTCGACGCGGGGACGTTCACGCCGCCCGACGGGGCGTAGTCCTTGTCCATCGACCGATTGGTCGTCTCCTGGGGAGTCAGGAACGTGCATCCCGTCGTTCCGAGGACGACGAGTGCGCCCACTGCCAGCGACGCGATCAGGCGCGTTTTCACGGTACCTCCCAGGGTGAAGACAGACGTCAGCATTCTATGCGGTGCGGCGCGTAGCTCCCGACCGTGAGGCGGCGCGCGATACGCGGCGGCGAACCTTAGCGCACGATCCCGTGTGGTAGACTGGCCGACGCCGAAAGGACATAACTCCATGCTTTTTGAGGTTGGCGAGACGGTCGTTTACCCCCACCACGGTGCGGCGACGATCGCGGAAGTGAAGACCCGAGTCATCAAAGGCGAAGAAAAGGTCTATCTCAAACTCCGAGTCACCCAGGGCGATCTGACCATCGAGGTTCCGGCCGACAACGTCGACCTCGTCGGCGTTCGCGACGTGATCGGCAAGGAAGGCCTCGAGCGCGTCTTCGACGTGCTGCGTGCCCCCTTCACCGAGGAGCCCACGAACTGGTCCCGCCGTTACAAGGCCAACCTCGAGAAGCTCGCCTCCGGCGACGTCATCAAGGTGAGCGAGGTCGTGCGCGACCTGTGGCGTCGCGACCAGGACCGCGGTCTCTCGGCCGGCGAGAAGCGCATGCTCGCAAAGGCGAAGCAGATCCTCGTCTCCGAGCTCGCGCTCGCCGAGAAGACCGACGAGGAGAAGGCCAGCGTCCTCCTCGAAGAGGTCCTCGCCTCCTGACCCCCGCATCGGGACGCTCGTGATCCATCCTGCGCCCCGTCGGGCGATCATCGTGGTCGCCGCCGGCTCCGGAACGCGGCTCGCCGCAGGCGCTCCGAAGGCCTTCGTGGGCCTCGGTGCGCACACGATCCTCCGACACGCCCTCGACGGGGTGTTCCATGCCCCCGAAGCGCAGGTCGTCGTCGTCGCCCCGGCAGATCGTGTCGGCGAAGCCGAGACCGATGCCCGCCTGGCGGCAGGCGACCGGTCCGATCTCGTGACGGTCGTCGCGGGGGGCGCCACCCGCCAGCAGTCGGTCGCCGCGGGCCTCGCGGCCCTCTGGGGCGATGTGGAGGTCGTGCTCGTGCACGATGCGGCCCGCGCCCTCACGCCGCCCGAGGTGTTCGCCCGCGTGTTCGCCGCGGTGGATGAGACCGGCTGGGGGATCGTTCCCGTGCTTCCGGTCATCGACACGATCAAGCGCGTCGACGGCCCGCACATCACGGGCGGAGTCGATCGTGCCGAGCTCGCGGCCGCGCAGACGCCGCAGGGGTTCCGACGCGACATCCTCACTCAGGCCTACGCCCTGGCCGACCGCGACCACACCGACGACGCCGCGGTGGTCGCCCAGGCCGGCCACCAGGTCGGCGTCGTCGACGGCGACGCGGCGTCGTTCAAGATCACGACGCCCGAAGACCTCGCGCGCGCCGAGCACCTTCTCCGGAGCGCACCGGGGCCCGCGGCGACCGACCTTCCCCGAATCGGACTCGGCACCGACGTGCACGCGTTCGGGGGCGACGGCGAACTTTGGCTCGGCGGCATCGCGTGGCCGGGTGAGCAGGCGCTCGCGGGGCATTCCGACGGCGACGCGGTCGCGCACGCGATCGTCGACGCCCTGCTGGGCGCCGCGGGACTCGGTGACATCGGCACGCACTTCGGCACGTCGCATCCCGAGTACGCGGGCGCCCACGCCGACGTCTTCCTCGCGCGCACCCGTGCCCTGATAGGCGAGGCGGGCTGGCGGGTCGGCAATGTGTCGGTGCAGGTGCAGGCCAACCGCCCGCGCATCGGTGCCCGCCGAGCGGAGGCCGAGACGGCGCTGTCGGCGGCGCTCGGCGGCGCGCCGGTGACGCTGTCGGCAACCACGACCGACGGGCTGGGGTTCCCCGGGCGCGGCGAGGGCGTGCAAGCGATCGCCGTCGCGCTGATCGTGCCTGCGCGCTTCTGAGCGCGCCACCGGGCGTCAGAGCGTGCGTGTCATGAAGATCGAGAACGGGTCCTCGCGGTAGTCGCCGAACGGCCCGGTGACAGCGAAGCCTTCGCTCTCATAGAGCCGCACCGCCGGGAGGAAGTCCGGGGTGCTTCCGGTCTCGAGCCACAGCGAGGAGAAGCCCCGGCTGCGCGACTCGGCGATCAGGTGCTGCAGCAGCGCGCGCCCGATGCCACGCCCCAGGAACGCGGGCGCGACCCGCATCGACTTCAGCTCGCCCGAGACGTGGTCGATCGTGCGCAGCGCGCCGATGCCGGCGAGCTCGCCGTCGACGCGCGCCGCGAAGAACGAGATCGACGGATGCCGCAGCGCGCCCAGGTCGAGAGCGTGCACGCTCTCCGCGGGCGAGGTCGCGTGCATACCGTCCAGGTGCGCGACGATGAGCGCCTGCACGTCGGGCGAGGACAGGTCGTCGGGGAGGATGCTCAACGTGGTCACCGTCACGCCTCCGCTGCGAAAGGACGCGGTTCGCGACGGGCGCGCGATCCGGCGCTGAGCAGCACGAGTCCCGCCGCCAGCACGCACAGCCCGATCACGCCGCCGAGCGTGAGGTGCTCGC
>NZ_LMPK01000038.1:202880-210750 GCF_001423825.1 Microbacterium sp. Leaf351 | reverse complement strand
GAACAGCACGTATGCCACCGCGATCGTCGCCACCCCGAGCCAGAGGGCCATCGCGACGCCCCGGGGATCGGCGAGCCACGCGAACGAGGCGAACGGCACCATCGCGAGAGCCGCGAGCGCCGAGGTGAGTCCCATGGCGCCCGCGACGGTGAACGGATCCCAGCCGTCGTCCATGAGCCGCCGCTGCGCGTTCGCGTACATCGCGAACGCGGCCCCGGCGCCGACGGATCCCACGACGCCGAGCGGGTCGACGGCCCCGGTGCCCTCGCCGCCGAGCGTGATGATCGCGACCCCCGCGAGCGCGAGCACCGTCGCCACCAGCCACACCGGTCGCGGGGCGCGTCGGCGCAGCATCCATTCGAGCAATCCCGCGAGGACGGGGGCGGACCCGAGGGCGACGACCGTGCCGATCGCGACGCCGTTGCGCGAGGTGCCGAGGAAGAACAGCGGCTGATAGCCGGCGAGGCAGACGCCCGTGACCACCATGAGCAGGACCGCGCGCCGCGAGAGCCGGGGATTGCGGATGCCGCGGCGCGCCCGCGCCCGCGCCGCCAGCGCGAAGCCGGCCACCGCCAGCACGGTGCCGCCGACGAGCAGGCGCATCGCGCCGACGCCGAGCGGGGTGGTCCCCGCCGGGCCGAGCGCCTGCGATGTGCCGGTCGTGCCGAACAGAACGGCGGCGGCGAGGACGGCGAGAATGGCGGGCACGTCATCAGTTCTACCGGCTCCGGGGCGCGCGCCCGTGCGCCGGTAGGCTGGGACGGTGACTGTGAGGCTCTACGACACCAAGGCGCAGGCGTTGCGCGACTTCGTGCCGATCGACCCCTCCCACGTCACGATGTACGTCTGCGGCCCGACCGTGCAGTCCGGCCCCCACATCGGTCACGTGCGCGCGGCGCTGAGCTTCGACATCCTCCGTCGCTGGCTCGCGCACCGCTACGGCCGCGTCACCTTCGTGCGCAACGTCACCGACATCGACGACAAGGTGATCGCCAACGCGTCGGCTGCCGAACCCTGGTGGGCGCTGGCGTACCGCATGGAGCAGGAGTTCGCGGCCGCGTATGCCGCGGTCGGCATCCTCGCACCGACGTACGAGCCGCGCGCGACCGGCTCGATTCCGCAGATGATCGAGCTCATCGAGACGCTGATCGCGCGGGGGCACGCCTACGTGGCCCCCGACGGCTCAGGCGACGTCTACTTCGACGTGCGCTCGTGGCCGTCGTACGGCAGCCTCACCCGGCAGGGCCTCGACGCGATGGAGGCGGCCGCCGACGCCGACCCGCGCGGCAAGCGCGATCCGCACGACTTCGCTCTGTGGAAGGGCGCGAAGCCCGACGAGCCCGCCGACGCCACCTGGGGTGCGCCCTGGGGTGCGGGTCGCCCCGGGTGGCATATCGAGTGCTCGGCGATGTCGCGCCGCTACCTGGGCGGCGCCTTCGACATCCACGGCGGCGGACTCGACCTGCGCTTCCCCCATCACGAGAACGAACTCGCCCAGTCGACGGCCGCAGGCGACGCGTTCGCGACCTACTGGGTGCACAACGGCCTGGTGACTGTCGAGGGCCAGAAGATGTCGAAGTCGCTCGGCAACTTCGTGCTCGCCGCCGACGTGCTCGCCGAGCGTCCCTCGCTCGTCGTGCGCTACGCGCTCGCCGCCGCGCACTACCGCTCGAGCCTCGACATCTCCGACCGTGCGTTCGACGAGGCCGCCGCCGCGCTCGACCGCATCGCCGCCTTCCGCACGCGGGCGCTGCGCACCCTCGGCGAGGTGCCCGACGCCGTGCTGCCCGCCGCCTTCGGCGCGGCCCTCGACGACGACCTCGGCGTGCCGCAGGCGCTCGCCGTGCTGCACGAGACCGTCCGGACCGGCAACGCCGCACTCGACGAGGGCGATCGGGATGCCGCGGCCACCGCGGCCGGCGCCGTGCTCGCGATGACCGCGGTGCTCGGCCTCGACGCGCCCGCCCCCGGCGCCGGGCAGGGGGCCGCGGCATCCGCTCTCGACGTGCTCGTGCGTCAGCTCATCGACCAGCGCGCCCAGGCGCGCACCGACAAGGACTGGGCGGCCGCCGACCGCATCCGCGACGCGATCGCGGGAGCCGGCATCGCCCTCGAAGACACTCCCGACGGAACCCACTGGAGCATCGAATGACCAAGCCAGCAGGACGACCCGGCGCACGCAAGTCGCTGAAGAAGGGCGCCGTCAAGGGATCGGGCGGCCAGGGCCGCAAGGCTCTCGAGGGCAAAGGCCCCACCCCCAAGGCCGAGGACCGCGCCTGGCACGTCGCCGGCAAGCGCAAGGCGGCGCAGGAGCGCTACGCCGCCGCGGGCGGCAAGGGCAAGCCCGGCCAGCGGATCGCCGGCTCGAACCCCAACCGCGGCGGGCGCCCGAAGCAGAGCGACGACACCGAGACCGTCACCGGCCGCAATTCGGTGCTCGAGGCGCTGCGCGCACGCATCCCGGCGACCGCGTTCTACATCGCGCAGCGCGTCGAGATGGACGACCGCGTCAAGGAGATGCTGTCGATCGTGTCGCACCGCGGCATCCCCGTGCTCGAGGTCACCCGGCCCGAGCTCGACCGCATGGCGGGCTTCGACGGCGTGCACCAGGGCGTCGCGCTCAAGGTTCCGCCGTACGAGTACGCGCACCCGCAGGACCTCCTCGAGCAGGTCGTCGGCCGCGGCCAGACGCCGCTGTTCGTCGCGCTCGACGGCGTGACCGACCCGCGCAATCTGGGTGCCATCATCCGCTCGACGGCCGCCTTCGGCGGGCACGGCGTCATCATCCCGCAGCGCCGCAGCGCGGGCGTCAACTCGGCCGCCTGGAAGACGAGCGCCGGCGCCGCGGCCCGGGTCCCGGTGGCGCTCGCCGGCAACCTGACCGCCACGCTCAAGGAGCTCAAGAAGCAGGGCGTGTTCGTGCTCGGTCTCGACGGGGGCGGCGATGTGGCGCTTCCCGCGCTCGAGCTCGCCGACCGTCCCGTCGTGATCGTCATCGGCTCCGAGGGGGAGGGGCTGTCCCGGCTCGTCACCGAGACCTGCGACCAGATCGTGTCGATCCCGATCTCGGCGGCGACCGAGTCGCTGAACGCCGGCATCGCGGCATCCGTCGCCCTCTACCAGATCGCGACGATGCGGGGCGGGGCGGCCTGACGCGGCCGGCCGCCCGGTACGGCGCCGGCGGCCTGACGCAGCCGACGGCCTGGCGGCCCGCCGCGGCCGGCGCGCGCCTCAGACGTGGACGCCGACGCGCAGCAGCAGGTCGAGGTTATGGCGGCCGCGCTCGAGCTCGCCCGCCTCGATGCGTCGGGCGATCTCGACGACGTGGGCGTTGACCGGGGCGGCCTCGCCCACCCGCTCGAGCACGTCGACGACGAGGCCGTTGACCTCTCGGTACTCCGAGTGGCGGCCCTTCATCCAGTCGTGCAGCACCGTGGTGCGGGTGTCGGGCAGCGAGTACTTGTCGAGCACCTCGCCGAGCAGGTCGGCCGCGTACTGATCGGGACCGGTGACCTGGTCGTGCGTGAGGCCGAAGATGGGCACGAGCGTCGACCCGTCGGCCACGGCGGCCCGCGCCGCCTCCTTGCCGCACTCGATCATGAACTCGTGCACGCCGGGCATCCGCACGGCGTCGAACAGAGTCTCGTCGAGGATGGCCGACGGCACGAGCTCGCCGGCGTTGGCGACGAGCTTCATCCACTTCGACGAGCGGATGTCGGCGGACACCTCCACGACCCCCGCGTGCCGCAGCACCGCCTGCACCTCGTGCGCGCGTGCCTGGGCGGAGGGCACGATGCCGCCCACCGCGAACCACGAGTTCTCGGGCGCGTTCTGGCGGGTCACGACACCGGGCTCGAACATGTTCGAGGCCATCTCGATGACCGCGCCGATCGTGCGCTCGGCGCCCACGATCTCGGCGATGTCGTCGAGCGACATGCCGTTCTGCAGCCCCACCACGAGGCCGTCGGGGGCGAGGTGCGGGGCGATGAGCTCGACGGCCCATCGGGTGTCGTACGCCTTGACCAGCACGAACACGATGTCGAACGGCGCGCGCAGCGTCGCGACCTCGCACAGGTGGAGGGCGTCGACGGGCGTGTTCTGCGTCTCGGTCGGCAGGTGCACGGTGATGCCGTTCGCGCGCATCGCCTCGACGTGGGCGGGCCACTGCTCGATGAAGGTCACGTCGAGGCCGGCACGGATCAGATCGGCGCCGATACCGGCGCCCTGAGCGCCGGTTCCGACGAAGGCGATGCGGGGAGAGGACATGCGTGCTCCTTTGCGACGGGTCAGCTTGACTGTACAGGGTGTTAAGCAATACGCAACAGCGTGAGATTGTCGGGATGCGCCTCGCGCACCCCCTGCTCGATCTCGTGCGCGACGGCGACGATGCGCGCATTGACCGGCGTCGCGACGCCGACGCGCGCGCCCTCGGCGACGACCGTGCCGTTGATGTCGTCGACCTCGCTGTGACGGCCCTTGGTCCAGTCCTGCAGCACCGTGGTCGTGGCCCCGGGGCGCACGAACCCGGTGTAGAGCGTGTCGAGCAGGGTCGAGACGACAGCGTCGGGCCGGCCGAGGTCATCGGCGCTCAGGCCGAAGATCGGCAGGACGTCGCGCCCCGCCGCCGCCCCCACGAGACGCGCCTCCTCGCCCGCGGCGAGCATGACCTCCCGCATGCCCTCCACCAGGATGGCGTCGGCCATGGGGAGCCCGAGGATCGCGGTCGGCACGAGCACCGTCGCATTGCTGATGAGCTTCATCCACTTCGTCGAGAGGATGTCCTCGACCACCTCGACGCGGCCGGCCTCACGCAGCAGCGCGGCGACCTCCTCCTCCCGCCCTGACGCGGCGGAGCGGGGGAGCGCGCCGACCGCGAACCACGACTGGTCGGTGTCGGAATAGCGCGTCACCCGTCCGGGCTCCGTCATCGCCGAGGACACCTCGATGACCGTCCCCATCGTGCGGTCCGCTCCCACCACGTCGGCGATCGCCGCCGTGGACATGCCGTTCTGCACCCCTGCGACGAGGCTCGTCGGCCGCAGGTGGGGACGGATGAGCTCCGCCGCCCAGCGCGAGTCGTAGGCCTTCACGAGCATCAGGACCACATCGAACGGATGCCGCTGCTCCGCGAGTTCGCACAGGTGCAGCACCGGCGGATCGACGTGCACGGTGCGGTGCGGCGTCTCGATCGTCAGGCCGTCGGCGCGCATCGCCTCGACGTGCGCCGGCCACTGCTCGACGAGCGTGACATCGTGTCCGGAGAGCAGCAGGTCGGCACCGATGGAGGCGCCGTTCGCTCCGGAGCCGAGGATGGCGATGCGGGTCATGGGGGTCTCCTTCGACGGCTTCGGCACTGAAGTCTGAATGAACACTCGGGCCCGAGTACTGGACAAATGCCCACATTCGTGGTCAAAGTGTAAATCAACGCTGAACATTCTCGAAGAGGAGAACTCATGAGCGACCCGACCGCCCATGCCGAGGACTTCACGCCCGGCCGGCCTCTCGTCATCCGCAACACCACCGTCATCACCGTCGACACGCCCGGCGTCATCCGCGACGGCGACGTGCTCGTCGTCGATGACCGCATCGCCGCCGTCGGCCCTCGCCTCGAGGTGCCCGACGGCACCGTCGAGATCGACGGCAGCGGCGGCATCCTCATGCCCGGGATGGTGGACACCCACCGCCACATGTGGCAGACGGCGCTGCGCGGCTACGGCGGCGACTGGGCGCTGAGCCAGTACTTCGTCTTCTACTACCTGCAGCACGGCGAGGTGTTCCGTCCCGAGGACATCTACGCCGGCAACCTGCTCAGCGCCCTCGAGTCGGTGGACGTCGGCGTCACCACGACCCTCGACTGGTCGCACGCTCTGCGCACCCCCGACTACGCGGATGCCGCGGTCGCGGCATTCCGGGAGATCCCGGGCAGGTTCGTGCTCGGCTACGGCAACTACCTCGGGGCGCCGTGGGAGTGGAGCGCGGATCCGGCCGTGCGTCGGTGGATCGACGACCTCCCGCGCACCGACCTGCTCGGGCTCGAGCTCGCCTTCGACGTGCCCGACTCCGACGACTTCCCCGAGCGAGCCGCGTTCGACTTCGCGCGCGACCTCGGCATCCGGGTCACCACCCACGCCGGAGTGTGGGGCGCGACCGGAGACGTGGGTATCCGCAACATGTACGACGCGGGCGTCATGACCGATCAGATCACCTACGTGCACTCCGCCAGCCTCGGCGCCGAGAGCTACCAGAAGATCGCCGCGACCGGCGGCACGGTCTCGGTCGCCACCGAGTCGGAGCAGAGCGCGGGCCAGGGGTATCCCTCGACCTGGGAGATCCGCAAGTACGGCATCCCGGCCTCCCTCTCGATGGACACGAGTGTCTGGTGGAGCGCCGACTTCTTCTCGGCCATGCGCGCCACGCTCAGCTCCGACCGCTCCCGCGACCACCTCGAAGCCCACCGCCGCGGTGAGACGGTCAACGTCAACCGGTTGCGCGCCGAGGACGTCGTGTGGATGGCGACCATGGGCGGCGCGCTCTCGCTCGGAATGTCCGACCTGATCGGCTCGATCACGCCGGGCAAGAAGGCCGACCTCGTGCTGCTGAAGAACGATCAGTCGCCCACGATGACGCCGATCCTCAACCCGCACGCGCACGTCGTCTACCAGGCCGGCACCGCCGACATCCACACGGTCGTGATCGACGGCCGTGTCGTGAAGTACCGGGGAACGCGCATCGACCTCGACATCGCGCCCGCCCGCGACGCCGTCGCCGCGTCGGTCGACTACGTGCGCTCCCAGCTCGGCGAGGCCGCCTGGGAGGAAGGGATGCACCCGCCGCTCGACCCCGAAGCCCCCATCGACAACCCCTACCAGTACCAAGAGGACTGACCGCCCGACATGATCCTGCATCTCGCCACCTTCCACTGGAACGACGACGTCACCGACGACGACGTGACCGCGCTCACCGATGCCCTCGCCGGGATGGCGCAGGGCATTCCCGAGCTGCGGGGCTATCGCTGCGGGCCGAACCTGCATCTGCGTCCGCAGGGCGCCGACTACGGCGTCGCCGCTCTCGTCGACGATGCCGCCGGTCTCGACGCGTACCTCGACTCCCATGCGCACGGCGAGGTGTACCGCACCCTGCTCGGACGCATGATCGCCTCGCGCGGCGCCGTGCAGCTCGAGGTGCCCGCCGGGGCGCGACTGTGACCGCGATGCGCGCGGGCGTGCTGCACGCCGCCCGCGATCTGCGCATCGAGGATCGGACCGTGCCCGACCCCGGCCCGGGGGAGGTCCTCGTGCGCGTCTCGGTGTGCGGGGTGTGCGGCAGCGATGCGACGGAGTACGACCGGGGGCCGCAGCTCACCGAGCTGCCCGTCACCCTCGGGCACGAGTTCGCGGGCACGGTGGAGCGGGTGGGCGCCGGTGTCGACCTCGCCGTCGGCGCGCGGGTCGTCTGCGGTGCCGGCATCTCGTGCGGCACCTGCAAGCCGTGCCGCGCCGGCCGCACGAATCTGTGCCGGTCGTACCGCACGGCCGGGCTGCAGCGTGACGGCGGTCTCGCCCAGTACGCGGTCGTGCCCGCCGGCATCCTGCTCGACGTCAGCGCCTCGCCACTCGCGTCCGACACGCTCGGGCTCGCGCAGCCGATGGCGATCGCCGTGCACGCGGTGCGGCGCAGTGGACTCTCGGCCGGCGACGATGCCGTGATCGTCGGAGTCGGAGGGATCGGCGCCTTCCTCACGGTCGCCGCCGCGGCCACCGGCGCGAGGGTGCTCGTGGTCGACCTCAACGCCGACCGTCTCGAGCTCGCCGTGCGCCTGGGCGCACAGGAGACGCTCGTCGCCGGCACCGCCACCCTCGCCGACCGTGTC
>NZ_LMPK01000038.1:193649-202841 GCF_001423825.1 Microbacterium sp. Leaf351 | reverse complement strand
CCCGGGCGCGACGATCGTCCCGGTCGGCATTCAGAAGGGCGAGCCGCCCGCGGCGCTCGCGCACTGGACGCTCGCCGAGCTCACCATCGTCGGCACTGTCGCCCACGTGATGGCCGCCGACCTCCCCGACGCCGTGCGCCTGCTCGAATCCCGCGCCGACTGGAGCGACATCGCCGAGACCGTGCTGCCGCTCGACGAGGTCGTCAGCGGCGGCCTCGTGCCGCTCATCGCCGGTGCGCCCCTCCAGACCAAGACCCTGATCGACCCGTGGATCGACGCGCCCCGCACGGCACGTCACGAAAGGACCCCCGCATGACCGCCCGCACACTGATCCGAGGCGCCGCCGTGGTCTCGATGGACGACTCCATCGGCGACCTCCCCCGTGGCGACATCCTCATCGAGGACGGCACGATCGTCGCCGTCGGACAGGGCCTTGATCAGGTCGACGCGGACATCATCGAGGCCGGGCACATGATCGCGATGCCGGGCATGGTCGACACCCACCGGCACACCTGGCAGACGGCGCTGCGCGGCATCCTCGCCGACGGCAACATCCCCGACTACCTCAGGGGCATCCGCCTGCAGATGGCACCGCGCTATCGCGCCGAGGACATGTACGTCGGCAACTACCTGGGTGCGCTCGACTGCCTGAACGCGGGGGTGACGAGTCTCGTCGACTACTGCCACAACATCCTCGACCCGGACGGCGCGCACGCCGCTGTCACGGGGCTTCTCGACGCCGGCATCCGTGGCCTGTACGGGCACGGCATGACCCCCGTCGTCGAGAACACCTGGTCGGAGAGCCGCGGCGGCGCCGAGTCGGGGGAGGAGTCGGGGAGCTATCCGGCGCGTGCGGCGCTCGCGCGCGAGATCAAGTCGACCTACTTCTCGTCCGACGGCGTGCTGCGGTTCGGCCTCGTGCCCCAGGAGCTTGCGATCACGCCCGCCGCCGAGGTGGTGCGCGAGTTCGCGTTCGCCCGCGAGCTCGGCGCTCGGATGACGCAGCATGCGAACCAGGTGATCGTGCGGCAGCTGTTCTCGGATGTCGCGGTGATGCACCGCCACGATCTGCTCGGCGACGATCTGCTGCTCGTGCACTGCACGTTCAACACGCCCGAGGAGTGGAAACTGCTCGAGGGCACCGGCACGATGGTCTCGGTCTGCGCCGAGACCGAGATGCAGATGGGCATGGGCTATCCGCGTATCGCCGAGGCGACGCGCCATACGCCGGGGCCGAGCCTCGGCATCGACTGCGTGAGCGGCGACGCCGGCGACATGATCTCGCACGCCCGTCTCGTGCTGCAGGCGACGCGGTACCGATCAGATGAGCCCGGCTACGAGCGGATGGTGGCCCCGCAGCAGATGCTGTGGACCACCCGCGACGCGCTGCGCTGGCTGACGATCAACGGTGCGAAGGCGGCCGGCGTGGACGACGTTGTGGGGTCGCTCAGCCCCGGCAAGCGCGCCGACGTGGTGCTGCTCGACATGAGCGGGGTCAGCCAGGCGGGCTGGAACCGGCGGGACCCCGCGGGGGCGATCATCTCGCAGGCCCACGCCGGGCTCGTCGCCACGGTGCTCGTCGACGGTCGCGTCGTCAAGCGCGACGGGCGCCTCGTGCACGTCGACCTCCCGGCGGCGATGCGCCGAATGGATGCCTCGCAGGGCTACCTCTACGACCAGATGGATGCGAACGGCGGCTTCATCCCGCAGCCGCCCATCGACATCCCGCTGTATCGCGAACGCGCCTGACGCCCTCAACTGCGCCAGTTTCAAGGCTCACTGAACATTAGTGTTCAGTGAGCCTTGACACTGTGCAGTGAGGCTATTAGCGTGGCGACAGCACACTCACACGTGAGCCGACCAAGGGGGATCGGCGCACCGGCACCTGGAGTCAATGAAGACTATGAGCACCCGCACCCTGCTCCGCGGCGGAACCGTCATCACCTCGGCCCGCGCGGGAGAAGTCCTTCCCGACACGGACATCCTGATCTCCGCGGACGGCACGATCGAGGCCATCGGCCACGGGCTGTCCGTGGACGACGCCGAGGTGATCGACGTCACCGGACGCATCGTCCTGCCCGGCTTCGTCGACACCCACCGCCACACCTGGCAGTCGGTCGTGCGGAACGTGGCATCCGACTGGTCACTCACCGAGTACCTCGCCGGACTCCACACCGGGCTCTCGAAGTTCTTCCGGCCCGAGGACACCTACACGGGCAACTACCTCGGCGCCCTCGAAGCGCTCGACGCCGGCATCACGACCCTCGTCGACTGGTCGCACAACCTCGCGACCCCGGCCCACGCGGATGCCGCGGTGCAGGCCCTCACCGACACCGGCATGCGCGCCGTGTTCGCGCACGGCGGCGGCAACAAGCAGTGGGGCGCCCCGCTCCCGTCGCCCAACAACCACCCGGCCGAGGACGCCCGGCGCCTGCGGGAGACGGTGTTCAGCAGCAACACGGGACTCGTCACGATGGCCCTCGCCCTGCGCGGCCCGCAGTTCGTGACCCCCGAGGTCAACCGGCACGACTTCGCGCTCGCCGACGAACTCGACCTGCGCGTGACCGTGCACGTCGGCGACGGCTACTGGGGGAAGTCCGGCCCCATCCGCAAGCTGAAGGACGACGGGCTGCTCTCGGACCGCATCACCTACGTGCACTGCTGCACACTCGGCGACGACGAGCTGCAGATGATCGCCGACAGCGGCGGCACCGCCTCCTGCGCCCCCGACGTCGAGATGCAGATGGGACACGGATACCCCGCCACCGGACGTCTGCTGCAGCACGGCATCCGCCCCACCTTCTCCATCGACGTCTGCTCGAGCAACGGCGGAGACATGTTCGGCACGATGCGCACCGCCATCGGCATGCAGCGCGCCCTCGACAACGCCCCCGCCGTCGAGACCGGCGAGGTCGTCGAGCGCATCGGCCTCAGCGTCAACGACGTGCTGCAGTTCGCCACGATCGACGGCGCGCACGCCGCGGGCCTCGACCACCTCACCGGATCGCTCGTCGTCGGAAAGGCCGCTGACATCGTCGTGCTCGACGACCGGGCTCTTGCGATGACCCCGATGAACAACCCCATCGGCGCCGTCGTCTACAACGCCCACCCCGGGCTCGTGCGCGACGTGTTCGTTCAGGGCCGGCGCGTGAAGAAGGACGGTCAGCTCGTCGGTGTCGACTACGCGGCGCTGCGCTCCCGCGCCGAGGCCTCGCGCGACTACATCGTCGGCGAATGGCCCGAGGCGCACCTCGACGGCTCGTGGCACCCCGACCTCACCGTGCAGTCATGACCACCGTGAACGAACCGGCGGAGGTGCGCACGCGCACGGCGCCGGTGGACCGCCGACCCCTCCTCGCCGAGGTGCTGTCGTGGCCGGGCACCCGCGCGTTCATCGCCGTGGCGCTGCTCTTCGCGATCAGCCCGCTCATCGCCCCCGGCAGCGTGGGCACGACGGCGATCGTCTCGATGCTCCCCTTCGCCGCGCTCACGGCGATCGTGGCCATCGGCCAGACCCTCGTCATCCAGCAGGGCGGGCTCGACCTGTCGATCCCCGGCGCCGTGACTCTCGGTGCGCTCATCGCGGCCAAGTTCGGGGCCGACTGGGGGCTCACCACCGCGGTCATCGTCGCGATCGTCGCGACCTCGCTGTTCGGCCTGCTCAGCGGAGTGGTGATCACCGTCTTCGGTCTTCCGCCTCTCGTCGTCACGATCGCCAGCAACGCCCTCATGATCGGCGCCGTCCAGGCGGTCTCGGGCGGATTCGGCGCCCAGTCGGTTCTGGAGCTCAGCAACTTCGCGCTCAGCCGACTCTGGGGCATCCCGGTGCTGACCTTCTTCGCCGTCGCGATCGTCGTGATCATCCACCTCGTCGTCAAGGGCACGCGCGTCGGGCGCCGGTTCGAACTCGTCGGCGAGAACCCGCGCAGCGCCGCGAACATCGGGATCGCGACGCGGGCCTACACGATCAGCGCCTACTGGCTCGCCGCCGCCCTCGCGGCCGGTGCCGGGGTGCTGCTCGCCGGTCTGCTGCGCTCGCCGACCCTGACAGCCGGCAACGACTACCTCCTGCCCTCGATCGCCGCCGTCGTGCTCGGCGGTACCGCCCTCACGGGCGGGAAGGGGAGCTTCATCGGCACCGCGCTGGGTGCGCTCTTCCTCGCCCAGCTCGGCCAGCTCGTGCAGACCTTCACGCAGGCAACCGCCGTGCAGAACATCGTCCAGGCGCTGATCATCGGCGTCGGGATCGTCGCCCAGCTCGAGCTGGGCGGCACGTCGGCGAGGCTGCGACGCCTCGTCCGGCGTCAGAAGTGACCCGTCGCACCCACCCCCACCACCAGTGAACTCAATGAGGAGTGTGCAGTGAATCGCATCATCAAGCGACGTCGCGTCGCCGCAGCAGCGGCCGCGTCACTCGCGATCGTCGCCACAGCGCTCGCGGGCTGTTCGTCCACGAACGCCAGTTCGACCAACGCCACGGCCGGGAACCTCCAGGCCAACATCGCCGCCGGCTCGGTCGGCACCGTGTCCCAGTTCGCCGACATGTCGAGCATCTGCACCGCCAACGCGAAGCCGATGACCGTCGGTGTCGTCGACGGCGGCGGCACCAACAGCTGGTCGAAGACCGTTCTCGCCGAGATCAAGTCCGAAGCCGCGAAGTGCAAGGCGATCACCAGCGTCGACTACGTCGCGGGATCGTTCGATCTCGAGAAGACGACGTCCGGCATCACGAGCCTCGCATCGAAGGGCACGAACATCATCCTCGTGATCCCCGACGCCGGGCCCGGCGACGCCCACCTGCCGGCCATGCGCCAGGCGACCCAGGCCGGATCCTACGTCGTGGCGTTCGCCTCGGACCCGAACGGCAAAGCCGGCACCGACTACCTCGACTACACCGACCAGTCCCCGCAGTTCGTCGGCAAGTCGTGGGCGCAGTGGGTCGTCGACCGTCTCGGCTCAGCCGGCGGCAACGTCGTCTTCCTCGGCGGACCCTCCGGCGTGGCGGTGTCCTCGCAGGAGTTCGAGGGTGTCAAGGAGGTCGTCGCGGCCAACCCGCAGATCAAGCTCCTCAACTCCGAGCCCGTCGTCACCAACTGGGACCCGGCTCAGGCGCAGCAGGCCATGGCGGGACTTCTCGCCCAGTACCCGAAGATCGACGCGGTCATCGCCGACTACGGCGCATCCGCGGCAGGTGTCATCCGCGCCTACCAGGCCGCGGGCATCTCGGTGCCGCTGCTGACCTCGACCGACGACAACTCGCTCTCGTGCGGCTACGACGCGCTGAAGAAGACCAACCCGAGCTACGAGCTGGCGACCGTATCGTCGCGCACGTGGATCGGCCGCGTCGCCCTTCGCAAGGCCGTCGCCGCCTTCCAGGGGACGAGCGACACCGAGCCCTCGATCTACCAGCTCGCGCTCTATGAGGACTCGACCGGCCAGACGTCGGGATCGATCGCGCCCGACAAGGCGTGCCTCGCGTCGGCGCCGCCGGACGCGACGCCGTCCACGCTCCTGACCCCTGCTGAGATCACGCAGCTGTTCGGCTGACGACACGAAGGATTCCGACGATGACTGAACCCGCCCTCGTTCTCACGGGGATCACCAAGTCCTATCCCGGCGTGCGCGCCCTCGACGATGTGAGCGTCGAGATCGCACCGGGGAGGGTCCACGCGATCCTCGGCGAGAACGGGGCGGGCAAGTCGACCCTCGTCGGAGTCGCCGCGGGGTCGGTCGTGCCGGACACCGGCACGATCGGCCTCGCCGGCCGGGAGTTCTCCCGGATCCAGACCGCGGATGCGCGGGAGAACGGTCTCGCGATCGTCTACCAGATCCCCGCGCTCGCCCCCTCCCTCACGGTGGTCGACGCCGTGCTCCTGCTCCTCCCCGCTTCGAAGCGCCCCCGACGCCGGGGCGCGGCGGCGTGGCTCAAGGCCCACTTCGAGAAGCTCGGTCTCGAGATCGATCCTCAGGCGACGATCTCGACCCTCTCGCTGCGCGAGGCGCATCTCATCGAGATCGCCGCTGCGCTCGCATCCGACCCCCGCATCCTCGTGCTCGACGAGCCGACCGAAGCGCTCGGTCCCGACGAGACCCGCTGGCTGTTCGACCGTGTGAGCGAGTTGCTCGCCGACGGTGTCGCGGTCGTCTACATCACCCACCGCATCCCCGAGGTCATCGAGATCGCGACCGATCTGACGGTGCTGCGCGACGGCCGCGTCGTCGGACGCGGCAGCGTCTCCGACTACAGCGCGGACGAGATCGTCGAGCTCATCGTCGGACGCTCGCTGGAGACGACCTTCCCCGACAAGGCGGGGCCGGATGCCGACGGCACTCCGCTCCTCGAGGTGCTCGGCCTCGGTGGCCCGGGCTATCGAGACATCTCGTTCGCCGCGATGCCCGGACAGATCGTCGGACTCGCCGGCGTCGAGGGCAACGGCCAGCGCGCCGTGTTGCGCGGCCTCGCCGGCCTGGGATCGACCGCCGGCCGTGTGCTCCTGTCCGGCCGGCCGCTCGATGTGCGCTCCGCCCGCACCGCGGTGCGCGACGGCGTCGTGTTCCTTCCCGGCGATCGCATCGGCGAGGCGATGTTCGGCAAGATGTCGGTGCGCGAGAACGTCATCGCCCCCTCGATCGCCGAGGCGATGCCCACCGGCTTCGTCGACCGTCGTCGTGAGTACGCGCTCACCCGCACGGCGATCGCCGGTCTCGCCGTGAAGACCCCCACCCTCGAGACTCCTGTCGCCAGCCTCTCCGGCGGCAGTCAGCAGAAGGTGCTTCTGGCCCGCGCGCGCCTCGGCGAACCGAAAGTGCTCCTCGTCGAGGACCCGACGCAGGGCGTCGACGCCGGGGCGCGCGTGGAGATCTACGCCGTGCTGCGCTCGATGGCGGCGGATGGAGTCGCCGTAGTCGTGCTCTCGACCGACGCGGTCGAGCTCGAGGGTCTCTGCGACCGGGTCGTCGTGTTCTCCCGTGGCCAGGTGCAGGACACCTTCACGGGTGCCGCCGTCACCGAGCGCGCGATCACGGGCGCTGCGGTGATGTCCGAGACCGGTTCGGTCGCGACGGTCAGCGCGGTCCCGCGGCGTCGCCGCATCCCTCTGGCGGTGCGCGGCGAGCTGCAGGCCGGCGCCCTGCTGGTGCTGACGGTGCTGCTGGGAATGGCGACGACGTTCTTCTCGACGGCGTTCCTCAGCCCTCTCAACATGTCCCAGCTGCTCGCCAGCTCCTCGGTGCTGATCCTCGTGGGCCTCGCTCAGCTGGTCGTGGTCATGACCGGTGGCATCGATCTGTCGATCGGATCGGTGCTCGCTCTCTCGACCGTCGTCATCTCGTTCTTCGGCGGAGGCGGAATCGGGCTGTTCCTCTTCGGAGTGGTGCTCGCGCTCGTCGCGGGGCTCGCCGTCGGCCTCGTCAACGGTCTGCTCGTGACGCGACTGAACCTGCCGCCGGTCATCGCGACCCTCGTCACCTCGATCGCCGTCGTCGGCGCCGCGCAGGTGCTGCGTCCGAGTCCGGGCGGATCGGCGTCGAACGACATCATGGTGCTGATCGGCACCGCGGTGGCGGGCATCCCGCTCGTGCTCGCGATCGCGATCGTGCTCGCCGTCGTCATGTGGTTCGTGATCCAGCGCACACGTCTGGGGCGCGGTTTCCGCGCCGCGGGATCCGATGCGGTGAAGGCGAACCGCATGGGAGTGAACGTGCGGTCGATGCGGCTGCTGGCCGCGACATCCGCCGGCGTCATCGCGGCCATCGCCGGGCTCGCGCTGTACTCGAAGACCGGCATCGGTGACGCCAACACCGGTCAGGCCCTCACCCTCACCTCGGTGACGGCGATCGTCATCGCCGGGGCGAGCATCTTCGGCGGGTCGGGCTCGGCGCTGGCCGTCGCGGCGGCAGGTCTGCTGCTGCAGACAATCACGAACGCGCTGGCCTACCTCTCGCTGGGCCTCGCCTGGCAGTACTGGGTGCAGGGCGTGTTCGTGCTGATCGCGGCGATCCTGCCGATGATCGCGCAGCTGCGCCGCCGGTCCGCCCCGCCACGGGGACTGTGATGGATGCCGCGGGCTCAGCCGTGCAGGTCGTCCATCGCCCGCAGCACGTCGACGGCCGACGCCAGCTGCTCGCCGCGCCCGGCCTCTCCGGGAGCGGTCGGCATGGCCTGGTTCTGCTGGCGTCGGCCGACGACGAACCAGATGCCGCGGGCGGGGACGTCGCCGCGGTTCGAGTAGAGGTGCGGGCGCACCGAGTCGAACTGCAACGAGTCGCCGGCGTGCAGCGTGAAGGTGTCGAAGTCGAGCTGCAGGGTGAGCTCTCCCTCGATGAGGTAGGCGTACTCGATGCCCGAGTGGCGCATCAGTTTGCCCTCGATGGAGCTGGTCGCGCCGGGTGCGTAGGTCACGAGCAGCGCGTCGGCGGGCCCGCCCTCGCCGACGGCGAGTCGCTCCCAGATGACGCCGTTCTCCATCTCGAGCACGGGGTTCTCGTCACCGCGCTGCACGGCGGGCTTGACGGTGCCGGACGGCCGGAAGATCGGCGTGACCGGAGCCTCGTCGACGGCGGTCGCGCTCACGCCGAGCAGCTCGTCCATCGAGACGCCCAGGTGGCTCACGATCGCGTAGAGGGTGGACACGCTGGGCTGGGTCTTGCCCGTCTCGACCTGCGAGATGAGAGATGCCGAGACGCCGAGGGCCTGGGCCACGCTGCGCAGGCTGAGGCCTCGTTCGAGTCGGGCGTCGCGGATCCGCGCGCCGATGTCCTCGGTGGTCATACGTCCTCCAGGGGGTGCTCATCGCGTCGGCGGTGGCCGCGGCATCCAGTCATGGCGTACACGAGCCGATGCGCCCGACAATACACCGCATAAGCGTTAACTTAAACTGCACAATGTACACTTTTACTAAACACTGTGTGTTTGCAACTGACAGGAGAACTCGATGAAGAGTACGGGCACGACGGGTACCAACGCCGTCGACTGGGAGCAGCGCGTGGACTTCGATCGGCTTCGCGACGCGCGACTCGCGCGTCTGCGCGCCGAACTCGACCGCAGCGACGTGGGTGCGGTGCTGGCGTTCGACTTCTCCAACATCCGGTACATGACCGCGACCCACATCGGCACGTGGGCCATGGACAAGCTCATCCGCTTCTCGTTGCTGACCCGCCGCACCGACCCCATCTCGTGGGACTTCGGCTCCG
>NZ_LMPK01000038.1:190998-193614 GCF_001423825.1 Microbacterium sp. Leaf351 | reverse complement strand
CCCGCGACTGGAGTCCGGCGCGCGCGCCGGCATCTCGACCCTGCGTGGCGCGTTCAGCCCCGATGCGGAGATCGCCGAGAAGGTCGCGAAGAAGATCAAGCGCGAGTTGGAGAAGTTCGGTCTCGCCCACGAGCCGCTCGGCGTCGACGTGATCGAGCTGCCGATCCTCTTCGCCCTCCAGCGCGAGGGCATCCAGGTCGTCGACGGGCAGCAGATCTTCATGGAGGCCCGACGGGTCAAGACGGGAGACGAGATCCGGCTCCTCACCCAGGCCGCCTCGATGGTGGATGCGGCCTACGACGAGCTGTACCGGTTCCTGCGGCCGGGCGTGCGCGAGAACGAGGCCGTCGGGCTCGTGGCGAAGACCCTCTACGACCTCGGCTCCGAGTACGTCGAGGGAGTGAACGCGATCTCGGGCGAGCGCTGCTCGCCGCACCCGCACGTCTTCTCCGACCGCATCATCCGGCCGGGCGACCCCGCCTTCTTCGACATCCTGCACAGCTTCAACGGCTACCGCACCTGCTACTACCGCACCTTCGCGGTCGGGTCGGCCTCGTCGGCGCAGCGGGATGCTTACACGCGTGCCCGGGAGTACATGGATCGCGCGATCGCCCTCGTGCGCCCGGGCGCGACCACCGCCGACATCGTGTCGGTGTGGCCGACCGCGCAGGAGTTCGGCTTCCCCGACGAAGAGGCGGCCTTCGCGCTGCAGTACGGACACGGCGTGGGGCTCTCGATCTGGGAGAAGCCGATCTTCAGCCGTCTCGTGTCGCTCGATCACCCGGAGGTGCTCGAGGAGGGGATGGTCTTCGCCCTCGAGACCTATTGGCCCTCTGCCGACGGCTGGGGTGCGGCCCGCATCGAGGAGGAGGTCGTCGTCACGGCCACCGGCTGCGAGGTCATCACGAAGTTCCCCGCGGAGGAGCTCATCGTCGCGGGCAAGCGCTACTACTCCGTCGACGGCATCCTGCCGACCGTGCGCGACCCGCAGTCGCACCTCAACACGGTGTGGGGTCGGGGAGAGGCGTAGGCGATGTCGCAGCGCACCATCCTCGTCGTCGGCGGCACCTCGGGCATCGGCCTCGAGCTCGCGCGCACCCTCCTCGCCCGCGGCGATCGCGTGATCATCACGGGGCGTGATGCGGCCCGGGCGGCCGAGATCGCCGAGGGTCTTGGACAGGATGCCTCGTCCCTCGCCCTCGACATCTCGGAGCCCGAGCAGATCGCGCCCGCGCTCGCCGGAGTCAGTGCGATCGACGGGCTCGTGCTCGCCGCGATCGAGCGCGACGCGAACACCATCGCGGACTACGACATCGCGCGGGCGCGACGCCTCGTGACCCTCAAGCTCGTCGGCTACGCGGAGACCGTGCACGCGCTGCTGGATCGGCTGACCCCGAGCGTCGGCACCGGCATCGTGCTCTTCGGCGGTCGCGCGAAGGACCTGCCCTATCCCGGCTCGACCACGGTGTCGACGATCAACGGCGGCGTCGAGGGACTCACGCACACCCTCGCTCTCGAGCTCGCCCCGATCCGTGTGAACGCGCTGCACCCGGGGATCATCGGCGACAGCCCGTTCTGGGCGGGCAAGCCCGACGGCGTTCTGGACGCCTACCGGTCACGCACGCCGGGCGGCGAGCTCGCCACGGTGGCCGACGTGGTCGGCACCGTCGAGTTCCTGCTCGACAACCGCGGGGTCTCCGGTACCAGCCTTTACGTCGATCGGGGCTGGACCCTCACCTGAACCGGGAGGTCACGCCGAGCGCGTGACCTCCGCGATCGCCGACCAGTCGAGGTCTCGCAGCGACGGGTCGGCGATCGCGCTTTCGAACACTCCGTGCAGCGCGGCCGCGGTCGGCATCTCTAACCCGACGGATGCGGCGGCGGCCTCCGCCAGGCGCAGGTCCTTGAATCCGAGCGACATGTGGAAGCCGGGCGGGGAGTAGCGGCGCTGGGCGATCACGTCGCCGTAGATCGAGTACGCGGGCGCGGCGAACAGCGAGTGGGTGAGCAGGTCGACGAACGCGGATGCCTCGACCCCGTGCCGTTCGACGAGTGCAACGGATTCGCCGATGGCCTGCATCGCATGGATGAGGTCGTAGTTGACGGCGATCTTGACGATGTTGGCGGTGCGCGGGACGGCTCCGAACTCCCAGATGCGGGCCGCGAGAGATGCGAGCGCGGGGCGGGCGGTCTCGATCGCCGCGGGATCGCCGGCCGCGAGGATGTTGAGCTGTCCCGCCGCGGCCACCGGGTAGCGTCCGAGCACGGGCGCCGACACGTAGCCGGCGCCGGCCGCTGCCGCCCGCGCCGCGAGCAGGTCGGCCGTGTCGGGGCTCAGTGAGGCGGCGTTCACGTGCACGTGGCCGCGTGCGGCGCCGAGCGCGTCTTCGGTGAGCACGGCCTCGGCGGCCGCGTCGTCGGCGAGCATCGAGATCGACACGGGGGCGCCGAGCGCCTCGGCAGGGGATGCCGCGGCCACGGCGCCGGCGGCGACGAGCTCGGCGACCGGGGCATCCGATCTGTTCCAGACGGTCACGCGGTGCCCGGTCTCGAGGAGGCGGCCGGCCATCGCGCGGCCCATCGTGCCGAGTCCGAGGAATCCGATGTCGGTCATGG
>NZ_LMPK01000038.1:190609-190930 GCF_001423825.1 Microbacterium sp. Leaf351 | reverse complement strand
CCCGCGAGCACACGTTCGGCCTCTTCGATGTCGTCGTCGCGCAGGGCCGCCACGATCAGGTGGTGCTCCTCGTAGGCGATGCGGCGTGACTCGGGCTCCCACGACGTGACGTACGCGCGGCGGTACGGCGCCGTGGTGTTCCAGAGCTTCTGGATGAGGGCGCCGAGCTGCACGGTGTCGGCGGCCGCGTAGGTGCCGAGGTGAAAGGCGCGATCGAGTTCGAGGAACGCGTCGGTGTCGGCGCCGACCACACTGATGCGGTGGGCGAGGGCGGAGAGCTCCTCGATGGCGCCGGCGTCGAGTCGGGGCGCCGAGTACCGC
>NZ_LMPK01000038.1:182851-190583 GCF_001423825.1 Microbacterium sp. Leaf351 | reverse complement strand
GGGAGACCCACGCGCCGGCGTTCGCGACGACCGTGACGAGCCCCTCGTACTCGAGCTGCTGCAGCGCCTGCCGCACCGGCACACGGCTCGCACCGAAGCGGGCGGCGAGATCCTCCTGGCGGATACGCATGCCCGGCGGATAGTCGCCGCCGACGATGCCGCCGCGGATGCTGTCGGCGATGCGCGGTCCGGCGTCTCCGTCGCGGGGGCGGGCGTGCGTGTCGTCGGCATGCGTCGACGCGGTCTGTGCGGTCATCGATGATCCCCTCGGCTCGCCTTCATTCTGCCGGGCGGGCCGGATGCCACAGGATGACGGGGGAGTCGGCCTCGTAGGCCTTGCCGTCGGGGTAGCTGACCAGTTCGAACTGCATGCCCCAGGGGGCTCGGAAGTACAGCCATCGCTGACCGGCGGCGGCACCGGCGCTCGCGATCGGGTCGCCCATGATCTCGACGTCGTACGCGCGCAGGTGGGCGATCGCGGCATCCATGTCGTCGACGTAGAGCGCGAGGTGGTGTCCGCCGATGTCGCTGTTGCGCGGGGGAGGCGACTGCCCGTCGGGCGTCTCATAGGCGAAGACCTCGAGATTGGTGCCGTTGCCGAGACGGTAGAAGCGGATCTCGGTGATCACGGCCCGGGGGTGAACCCCGAGCTGGCGCGACATCCAGTCGTCGTCGGCGCGCTTCGCGCCCAGCGTGTAGACGGGCACGGCGCCGAGCACGTCCACCAGGAAGCGCTCGGCCTCCTCGAGGTCGGGCACGGTGATGCCGAGGTGGTCGGAGCCGCGCAGACCGGGGATTCCTGTCATCGATCGACCTCCTCGTCGTCTGGATCCAGTTTCGGCTCCAGTGTGCGTCAATTCCCGGTTTGAACGCAAGAAGTTCTTGAAATTGGATCCAAACGTGCGTTACCGTGAGTGAGCGCTGACGAGCGGCGCACTGTCGAAGGAGATGGGATGCCCCAACGTCGTCGTCTGCAGACGGGAGTCGACTGGATCTCGCTGTCGACCACCGCCGCCGACTGGAAAGCCGCCGACCCGGAGCTGCTGACAGCCATGTACGGCGAGCTCCACCTCATCCGTGCCTTCGAGGAGGCCGTGCTCGACCTCGCCGCCGCCGGCCTCGTGCACGGTCCCGCGCACTCGAGCATCGGTCAGGAGGGCGGCGCCGTCGGCTCGATCATCGGCCTGCGTCCCACCGATGCCGTCAACGGCTCCCACCGCGGACACCACCAGTTCCTCGCGAAGGCGATCACCTACGTCGCCGGCGGCCGGCTCGACCTCGGTGCCCTCGTCGACCCGGCGCTGAACGCGCTGCTCCAGCGCACGCTCGCCGAGATCCTCGGCCTCGCACCGGGGTTCTCGGGCGGACGCGGCGGGTCGATGCACCTGCAGTGGCTCGAGGCGGGCGCGCTCGGAACGAACGCCATCGTCGGCGGCGGCGCCCCCATCGCCGCCGGCCACGCGTGGGCGCAGAAGCACGCCGGCACGACGGACGTCTCGGTCAACTACTTCGGCGACGGCTCGAGCCAGATCGGCTCGGTGCTCGAGTCGTTCAACCTCGCCGCGACCTGGCACCTCCCGGTCGCGTTCTTCATCGAGAACAACCTCTACGCGGTCTCGACCCATGCCTCGGAGGCCAGCGCCGACGCCCGCTTCTCGGTGCGCGGGCAGGGGTTCTCCATCCCGTCGTGGCGGGTCGACGGCATGGACCCCCTCGCCGTGCACCTCGCGATGACCGAGGCGACCGAGCGGATGCGCGCGGGCGACGGTCCTGCGATCGTCGAGGCGGAGGTCTACCGCTTCTTCCACCAGAACGGCCCCTACCCCGGGAGCGCCTTCGGCTACCGCACGAAGGACGAGGAGGCCAGCTGGCGCGAGCGCGATCCGATCGCCCTCCTCGGCGGCAGGCTCCGTTCGCTCGGCATCGCCTCCGACGCCGAGCTCGAAGCCGTGCGCGACCAGGCCGTCGCGGCGATGGTCGACGCCGTCGCGGCGCTCGTCGAGGACGACCCCGACAACGCCGGTCGTCGTCGCATCCGCCCCGAGCTCTGGCCCGACCCGGCAGTGGTCGACACCGGCATCCGCGGCGACGAGTCCGAACTCGCGGATGCCGCGGCATCCGACCCGATCGTGTTCGACGGGCCGTGGCGGGACATCCGCTTCGTCGACGCCGTCGCCGCGGTGATGGACCGGCGCATGTCCGAGGACGAGCGCATCGTCGTGCTCGGCGAGGACGTCCACCGACTCAACGGCGGTACGAACGGCGCCACGAAGGGGCTCGCGAAGGCATATGGACCCGAGCGGGTCATCGGCACCCCCATCAGCGAGAACGGGTTCTTCGGGCTCGCCGGAGGCATCGCGCTCGACGGCAGGTTCCGGCCGGTCGTCGAGTTCATGTACCCCGACTTCATGTGGGTCGCGGCCGACCAGGTGTTCAACCAGGTCGGCAAGGCCCGCCACATGTTCGGCGACAACAACACGGTGCCGCTCGTGCTGCGCACCAAGGTCGCCATGGGATCCGGCTACGGATCGCAGCACCTGATGGACCCCGCCGGCATCTTCGCGACCCAGCCCGGCTGGCGCATCGTCGCCGCCTCGACCGCGGCGGACTACGTGGGCCTCATGAACGCGGCGCTGCAACTCGATGACCCCGTGCTCGTGATCGAGCACGTCGATCTCTATGGCCAGGCCGACCGCGTGCCCGATGCGCCGCTCGACTACGTCATCCCGCCTCGCAGCGCAGCCGTGCGCCGGGAGGGCGCGGAGCTCACCGTGCTCACCTACCTCTCCATGGTGCAGTCCTCGCTTGACGCCGTCGCCGAGACCGGCGTCGATGCGGAGGTGATCGATCTGCGCTGGCTCGACCGGGCCTCCTTCGACTGGGACACGGTGGGGGAGAGCATTCGCAAGACCAACAACGTGCTCATCGTCGAGCAGGGCTCGCGCGGCCCGTCGTATGGCGCGTGGCTCGCCGACGAGATCCAGCGGCGGTTCTTCGACTGGCTGGACCAGCCCGTCGAGCGGGTCACCGGCGGCGAGGCGAGCCCGAGCATCTCCCGCATCCTCGAACGCGCCGCGATCGCGGGGACCCCCGAGATCGTCACCGAGATCGACGCCATGCGTCGCGCCTGGGGCGGTCGCTGATGGCCGCCGTGATCCGCATGCCGGAGGTCGCCACGGGCACCGGCGAGGCGGCGATTCAGACGTGGCTCGTCGAGATCGGGACGGCCGTCGCCGCCGGCCAGCCGATCGTCGAGATCGAGACCGAGAAGGCCGTCGTCGAGTACGAGACCGAGGTCGCCGGCGAGCTCGCCGCGATCCTCCTCCCGGCCGGGGAAGCGGGCGCCGTCGGTGCGCCGATCGCCGTCGTCGCCGAGGCGGCCGAGTCCCGCGCCGATGCCCTCGCCGCCGCGGAGGCGGAGGGTGTCGTCGTCGGTGGCCCGCCCGCCGACGCGGTTCCCCCTGTGCCTGCACCGACGACGCCGACGACGGCGGCCGCACCCGTCACGGCGTCCGAGGCCGCACCCGTCACGGCGTCCGAGCCCGTGCCGACGGCGGTCACCGAGCCCGTGCCGACACCGGAATCGGCTGCCGAATCGGTGCCCGCACCGCCTGCGCCCGATGCGCCGGCGGACGATGACGCAGGCCCCGATTCCTCGGCTGGGCGCGTGTTCGCCTCCCCGCTCGTGCGTCGACTCGCGGGCGAGCGCGGCATCGATCTCGCCGCCGTGCGCGGCTCGGGCCCGCGCGGTCGCGTCGTGCGGCGCGACCTCGACGATCTGCCCGCGCCGGCGCCCGTGGCCCCGGCGGCGACGGCCCCTGTCTCGACGCCCGTGCCGCCCGCCCCCGCGGGAGCTCAGGCTCCCGCACCGGCCGGCGCTGAGGACATCCCGCACACCGGCATGCGTCGCGCCATCGCGCGTCGGCTCACCGAGGCGAAGACCGAGATCCCCCACATCTACCTGCGGGCGGACTGCCGGGTGGACGCCCTCCTCGATCTGCGCGCACGCATCAACGAGGGTCGTGCCGCCGATGCGCGCGTGTCGGTCAACGACCTCGTCGTCAAGGCGGTCGCCGCCGCGCTCCTCGACGTGCCCGAGGCCAACGCCATCTGGCTCCCGGAGGTCACCCGGCGCTTCTCCGGCGTCGATCTCGCGATCGCAGTCTCGATCCCGGGCGGACTCGTGACCCCGGTCGTCCGCGGGGTCGACACGCTTCCGGTCGGGCGTCTCGGCGCGGTCATCCGCGAACTCGCCGAGCGGGCGCGGGCGGGGCGCCTCAAGCAGAGCGAGCTCGAGGGCGGATCGTTCTCGGTCTCGAACCTCGGCATGTACGGCACCGCAGAGTTCGCGGCCATCATCAATCCGCCGCACTCGGGCATCCTCGCCGTCGGCGCCGCGACGCGGCGGCCGGTCATCGACGATGACGGCGAGCTCTCGGTGGCGACGGTCATGACCGTGACGCTGTCCGCCGATCATCGCGTGCTCGACGGGGCGCTCGCCGCCCAGTGGCTCGCCGCATTCGTCCGGAGGATCGAGCACCCGCTGTCGCTGCTCGTGTGACATGCCGACGGATGCCGCGGCCCCCGGAATGATGGATCCCGCGGGCGCGTTGCGCCTGTCGAACCACACCGAAAGGAACGTCATGGCCCGCATCGCCGTCATCGGAGGAACCGGCTACGCCGGAAGTCACATCGTGCGCGAGGCGGTGAGCCGTGGACACACCGTCATCTCCGTGGCCCGCTCCGTGCCGGCCGAGCGCGTCGAGGGCGCGACCTACGTCGAAGGGACGTTGCTCGACGTGCCGTCGCTCGTCGCCGAGCTGCAGGGCGTCGACGTGGTCGTGTCGGCCGCGGCGCCGCGCGGCGACATGGCGGGCAAGCTCCGGCCCGCGACGGCCGAGCTGCTCGCGGCGCTGCCGGACTCCGTGCGGCTGGGCGTCATCGGCGGCGCGGGCGGCAGCCTCGTCGCCCCGGGTGGCCCGCGCCTGATCGACAGCGGGTTCCCCGAGGAGTACAAGGCGGAGGCGTTCGAGGCGATCGGCATCCTCGAGGACCTCCAGGCGACGGATGCCGCGAAGGACTGGTTCTTCGTGCACCCGGCTGCAGAGTTCGGCGCGTGGGCGCCGGGCGAGCGCACGGGGGCCTACCGCGACGGCGGCGACGTGCTCGTCTCGGACGAGAACGGCAAGTCGTACATCTCCGGCGCCGACCTGGGTGTCGCGGTGGTCGATGAGATCGAGACGCCGGCGCACCACCGCGGGCGCTTCACGATCGGGTACTGACCGACGCCTCCGGGTCAGACGAGGTCGCGCCAGTCGATCTCGTCTGACCCGTCGTCATCCTCATCGTCGTCGTTGAGACGGATGACGGGAAGCGACATCGTCTCCGTCGGCGGACCCATCACGGTGGCCTCGTCGCGGCGATGACGCAGCACGTCGTCGATGTACGACGACACGACCTCCGCGAGGGGGACCGACGCCCCCCGTGCCTGCGACATGTACCAGCGATGCTCGAGCACCTGGTGGAACACCTCGGCGGGCTCGAGCTTCGCGCGCAGATCGAACGGGATCGAGGTCACGACCGGCTCGAAGATGCGGGTCAGCCATTCGTGGGCGACCATGTCCTCGTCCTGCCCGGGGCGGGCGGCCCGCGCGCGGAACTCGTCGAGGTCGTTCAGCAGCCGCCGTGCCTGGTTCTCCTCGACGTCGAGGCCCGTCAGGCGCAGCAGACGCCGCTGATGGTGTCCCGCGTCCACGACCTTCGGACGGATCGCCACGCGAGTGCCGTCGCCGGTGGTCGAGATCGACATCTCTCCGATGTCGAAGCCGAGCGCGTTGAGCTTGTGCACCCGCTCGGTGATGCGCCAGGACTCGCTCGCGCTGAAGCTCTCCTGATCGGTGAGGGCGGCCCACAGCGACCGGTACGACGAGAGGATGCCATCGGCCACCGCGACCGCGTCGATGCCGCCCTCGAGCCGCCCGCCGGCGGCGAGATCCATGATCTCGCCGGCGATGTTGGTGCGCGCGACGTCGAGGTCGTGCTCGCGCTGTCCGCGGGTGAGGCCGCTCTCGTGCAGCTCGCCGGTCTCGGCGTCGACGAGATAGGCCGCGAACGCGCCCGCGTCGCGCCGGAAGAGGGTGTTCGAGAGCGACACGTCGCCCCAGAAGAAGCCGACGTTGTGCAGGCGCACGAGCAGCACGGCGAGCGCGTCGACGAGTCGTGTGGCGGTGTGCGGGCGCAGCACCTGCGTGAACAGCGCCCGGTAGGGGAGCGAGAACTTCAGATGCGCGGTCACGAGGGCGGCGGGAAGCGGTGCGCCGGCGGCATCCCGTCGCCCGCCGATCACTGCGACGCGCTCGACACAGGGCACGTCGAGCCGCGCGAGGTTGCCGAGCATGTCGTACTCGCGGCGCGCCATCCCCTCGGTGGTCTCTTTGATGGCCACGACGCGACCGGACAGGTTCGCGAACCTCACCAGGTGCCGTGAGAGGCCCTTGGGGAGGTACACGATCGAGGACGACGGCCAGTCCGACAGCGGCAGGCTCCAGGGCAGCGACAGCAGCCCCGGGTCGATGTCGCTCGCGGTGATGCTCAGGTACTCCGGCACGGATGCCCCTCAGAAACGGCAGCGGCGCGGGAGCATGCCCCCGCGCCGCTGCACTGCGGTGTGATGCGATCAGGCCGCGGCGATGGCCTTGTCGGTCAGGCGCTCGCCGGACTCCAGGTCGAACACGTGCACGTGGCCCGGAACGGGAGCGAGCACGACGGTCTCGCCGGCGTTCGGGTGACGACGTCCGTCGACGCGGGCGACGATGTCGGTGCGCTTGCCGGCGATGTCGGCGTGGCCGTACAGGTAGCCGTCGGCGCCGAGTTCCTCGACGAGGTCGACGGTGACCGACAGGCCCTTCTCGCCGGCGCCGACGATCTGGATGTCCTCGGGGCGCACCCCGATCGTCACCTCGCTGCCGTGGGCCTTGCCGATCGTGTCGGCCTCGACCGGCACCACGAGGTCGCCGAAGCGCACGCCGCCCTCGGTGAGGTCGACGGGGAACAGGTTCATCGCGGGCGAGCCGATGAAGCCGGCCACGAACACGTTGTTCGGCTTCTCGTACAGGTCGCGCGGGGTGCCGACCTGCTGCAGCAGGCCGTCCTTGAGCACGGCGATGCGGTCGCCCATCGTGAGCGCCTCGGTCTGGTCGTGGGTGACGTACACGGTGGTGACGCCGAGGCGCCGCTGCAGCGAGGCGATCTGCGTGCGGGTCTGCACACGCAGCTTCGCGTCGAGGTTCGACAGCGGCTCGTCCATGAGGAACACCTGCGGCTGGCGCACGATCGCACGGCCCATGGCGACGCGCTGACGCTGGCCACCCGAGAGGGCCTTCGGCTTGCGGGTGAGGTACTGCTCGAGGTCGAGCAGCTTCGCGGCCTCGAGCACCCGCTGCGCCCGCTCCTCCTTGCCGACGCCGGCGATCTTGAGCGCGAAGCCCATGTTCTCCGCGACGGTCATGTGGGGGTACAGGGCGTAGTTCTGGAAGACCATCGCGATGTCGCGATCCTTCGGGGGCACGTCGGTGACGTCGCGGTCGCCGATGCGGATGTGACCGGAGTTGACCTCCTCGAGGCCGGCGAGCATGCGCAGCGACGTGGACTTGCCGCATCCCGACGGGCCGACCAGCACGAGGAACTCCCCGTCGCCGATCTCGAGGTTGAGCTTGTCGACCGCGGGGCGGGT
>NZ_LMPK01000038.1:176323-182840 GCF_001423825.1 Microbacterium sp. Leaf351 | reverse complement strand
CCGGCAGGCACGTGCCGGACGATCCGTAGTGATGGAATGAGCGGGGGCTTGTCCCGCACGCCCTCCGTTGGGCGTGATTCGAGTATGGCACGCGACGCTTCGACCCCGCGAGGTGCGCACATAGTGCAGGATGAGCATTCGTTGGTGTTCCGTCTGGGCATTTCACAGGGTGCCTGACTAGCATCGACGAGGTCGCGAATCCCGCGTGACTGCCCCCGGTTGACGCCGGTTCTTCGTGTGTGCAGAGGTGTGATGTCCAGCAACGATTCTTCGGATGCCGCGGTGCCCGCCGATTCGTCGGTGGACCGTCGCAGCGCAGTCCGTGAGAAGGCGCAGCTGGTCCACGCCCGTCAATCCCGTGCGCGCCGGTGGCGCATCGCACTGCTCAGCGCCCTCGCCGTCGTCGTCGTCGCCGCCATCGGCGCCGGTATCGCGATCGCCCTGGTGACGCCGTCGGGCAAGCCGCAGCTCACCCCGCCGAATGCGACGGACTCCGGGTTCCGGGTGTCCGACGTCAGCGCGCGGGCGGCCATCGCCTCGACGGCCAGCCCCTCGCCCTCCACGGACGCAGCGGCCGCTGCGGCGAGCCCGTCGCCGAGCTCCTCGTCGGCGTCGAACGTCGACATCCGCATCTACATCGATTACCTGGCACCGGGGTCGAAGGAGTTCCAGCTCGCCAACGCGCAGCAGCTGTCGACCTGGGTCTCGCAGGGGGCGGCCACGCTCACCTACTACCCGGTCGCGATGCTCGCCGCGAAGTCGAACGGCACCAAGTACTCCCTCCGTGCAGCCAGCGCCGCGGTGTGCGTGGCGACGCAGCAGCCGGATTCGCTCTTCAGCTTCACCCAGAGCCTGCTGAGCCAGCAGCCGTCCGTCGACTCCGACGGACTGAGCGATCAGCAGCTCGCGAGCGTCGCCGTCGGCGCCGGATCCGACGACACCGTCAGCGACTGCATCGAGAACGAGAAGTACATGGCCTGGGTCAAGGACGCGACCGATGCCGCGTTGAAGTCGCTGCCGGCGACCGATGGACTCAAGCTCACCGCCGCGCCGACGATCCTGGTCAACGGCAAGCCGTACACCGGGGCGCTCGACGACCCGAAGGAGTTCGCGCAGTTCGTTCTGACCAGCGCGAGCGAGAAGTACTACAGCACGCCCACGCCGACACCCAGCCCGAGCTCCACGCCGCTCGACTGAGCTCGCCGGCCCCACGGATAGACTGTGGGCTCTGCCGACATGGCGCAATTGGTAGCGCACCCGACTTGTAATCGGGCGGTTGCGGGTTCAAGTCCCGCTGTCGGCTCCATTCCTGATTCCCGCACTGTTTTTCCCTGCTCCTGCGGTGGCTGTCCGTGCGCGGGTGCGCCATCATTCGGAGGGCTATCCTGCGCAGCAGGGGCTTTGTGGGAGAGGGGAACCCGACATGACGCACGACCACGCCCATCCGCGGGGAAAGCAGCCGACCGACGCGACGCTGCGCCGACGCCAAGAGGTGGCGGCACAGCTGCCGTTCGACGACGACCGCGATCTCGCGGAGGCTCGACGCGGGTTCCTCGCCGCTCCCGAGTATCGGCAGATCCTCGCCGAGGCGGGGCACGTGGCATGGAACATCGGGGACTACGACTTCCTGCTCGGCGATGAGGACTTCGCCTCCATCCACCCGTCGCTGCAGCGTCAGGCGCGGCTGAACATGGAGTACGGCCTGTTCGAGGTGGTGCCCGGCCACATCTACCAGGTGCGCGGGTTCGACCTGGCGAACATCTCGTTCATCCGCTCCGACACGGGCTGGATCGTGTTCGACCCGCTGACGGCGAAGGAGACGGCCGCCGCCGCCCTCGCTCTCGTCAACGAGCACCTAGGCGAGCGTCCGGTCGTCGCCGTGGTCTACTCCCACTCGCACGGCGACCACTTCGGCGGCGCTCATGGCGTGGTGGATGTCGCGGACGTGCACAGCGGTGCGGTACCGGTCATCGCCCCCGTCGGCTTCCTCGAGCACGCGGTCTCGGAGAACGTGTACGCGGGCAACGCCATGGTGCGGCGCATGTTCTACCAGTACGGCACGCTCCTCGAGCGCGGACCGTTCGGTCACGTCGACCAGGCGATCGGGAAGGGCGTCGCCGCGGGCACCGTCGGCCTCATCGCACCCACTGTCGACATCGTCGACGACATCCAGGAGCTCACGATCGACGGCGTGCGCATGGTGTTCCAGAACACGCCGGGCACCGAGGCTCCCGCCGAGATGAACACCTGGTTCCCCGACCTCAAGGCCTTCTGGGCGGCGGAGAACATCGTCGCCACGATCCACAACATCTACACGCTGCGCGGGGCCCTCGTGCGCGATGCGCTGGAGTGGTCGCGTCAGATCAACCGGGCGCTGCACCTGTTCGGGCAGGAGGCGGAGGTGATGTTCGCTTCCCACAGCTGGCCGCGCTGGGGCAACGAGCGCATCCAGGAGGTCATGCGCACCCAGCGCGACACGTACGCGCACCTCAACAACGGGGTCATGCACCTCGCCAACCAGGGCGTGACGATCAACGAGATCCACCGGGTCTACCAGGTGCCCGACTCGCTGCAGCGCAGTTGGGCGGCGCGCAGCTACCACGGCTCGGTGGCGCACAATGCGCGCGCGGTGGTGAACCGCTACCTCGGCTACTGGGACGGCAACCCCTCGACCCTCATCCCGCTCACGCCCCGCGAGTCCGCGCCGCTGTATGTGGAGCTCATGGGCGGTGCGGAGCGCATCCTCGCGCGCGCCCACGAGCTCATCGCCGCGGGCGACGACCTCCTGGCCGTCGAGATCCTGAACAAGCTCGTCTACGCGGAGCCGGCGAACGAGGCCGCGCGCGATCTCCTCGCCGACGCGTTCGAGCAGATCGGCTACCAGCAGGAGAGCCCGAGTGTGCGTAACAGCTTCCTGGCGGCGGCGTTCGAGCTGCGCTCGGGCATCCCCGAGGGCCAGACGGCGAACGCGACGAGCCCCGACCTCGTGCGGGCGCTCAGCACGCAGCAGTTCCTCGACTACCTCGCCATCCGACTCGACAGCACCGCGGCGGGCGAGGCTCGCGGCATCCTGAACCTGCGGGTGACCGACATCGGCGAGGAGTTCGTCGTCGAGGTGAGCAACGGCACGCTCACCAGCGTCGAGGGATTCCAGTCGGCGTCGCCGGATGCGACTCTCACGGTCACGCGCGCCGCGCTCGAGGACCTCATGGTCGGTGCCACGACCGCCCCCGAGCTGCTCGCCGCCGGTCGGGCGACGCTCGAGGGCGACCCGAGCGCGTTCCTCGCCCTGGGGGGAGCGCTCGTCGAGTTCGCTCCCGGCTTCCCGATCATGCCGGGCACCACCCCGTCGGGTCCCGCAGTGCCGGCGGACGGGTTCGGCTACCACGCGTGACCGTGCCGTCCGGGGGAGCCGGCCGGCGCAGGCCGTGCGCTCCGCCTCTTGACGGCGACAGGCGTGTCGCGCCATGATCCGAGCACCTGCACACCTCGGAGTCACCTATGCGCGCACGCAACGCCGCGGCATCCGCTGCTCTCGTCCTCATTCTCGGTCTCGCCGGATGCGGAGGGCCGAGCGGGGGCGCCGTGACGCCGACGCCGACGACGACGGCATCCGCCGGCACGTCGGCATCCGCGACCCCGAGCGCCTCGCCCACCGCGACCGCGTCCCTGCCGACCGACTGCGCGAAGGTCGGCTCCGATGCCACCCGGGCGTCGACGCTCGACCAGATGTCGCTGCAGGGCGACGGCAAGGGCTTCGTCCGCCCGGCGCCGACGGGCGCGACGCTCGCTCTCGGCTGCAACTGGATCGAGGGCGACGCGACCGGGGTGCTGCTGCTGATCAGCACGGTCGACCCGGATGCCGCCGTCTCGTATGCCCAGTCGACCCTTCCGGGGCAGGGCTACACGTGCACGGTCGGGGACGTCGGCGAAGAGGTCTGCCAGCTGTCCAAGGAGAGCACGCAGTACCCGGTCACCGTCACGCAGACCGCGTATGCGCGCGGAGACGTGTGGATCTACCTCGAGACGTCGAACGTCGTGCCCGAGCAGCTCCTCGACGACCTCGTCGCCGAGATCTGGGGCAGCTGAGCGCACCGCCTACGATCGGAGGGTGAGCGCGACGCAGCCGGTGATCCCCGAACACCGGCGGATGCCGCGGGCCGTCGCCCTCGGCGGAGCGGTCGCGGTCGGCATCCTCACGGCCCTGCAGGCCCGCGTCAACGGCTCGCTCGGTCACGAGATGGGCGACGGCTTCGTCGCCGCGTTCGTCTCGTTCTCGTCGGGGTTCGTGATCCTCGTCGTGCTCTCGCTCGCCCTCCCCGCGGGCCGTGCCGGCCTTCGGCGTCTCGCGACCGGCGTGCGACACGGTCACGTGCCCATATGGATGCTGCTCGGTGGCCTCGCCGGCGCCCTCACCGTCGCGACGCAGGGCCTCACCGTCGCGATCATCGGAGTGGCGCTGTTCACTGTCGGCGTCGTCGCGGGGCAGACGGTCAACGGACTCGTGCTCGACCGGGTCGGCTACGGTCCCGCCGGGGTCGTCCCCCTGACATGGGGGCGCATCGTCGGCGGCGCCGTCGTGCTCGCGGCGGTCGTGGTGCTGGTGAGCTCGGAGGGAACGACGGCCGTCCCCTGGTGGATGCTGCTCCTCCCGTTCGTCTCGGGCGCCGGGATCGCGTGGCAGCAGGCCACGAACGGGCGCCTCCGTCAGGCCGTGGAGTCTCCGCTCACGGCGACGCTGGTGAACTTCGCCGGCGGCACGGCCGCCCTCGCGATCGCGGGCGGCGTGCACGGGGCGCTCTCGGGGCTGCACGTCACGGTTCCCGGGGCGGGCTGGCTCTACCTCGGCGGTGCGATCGGCGTCGTCTACATCTTCCTGTCGGCCGCACTCGTGCGGCACACGGGGGTGCTGCTGCTCGGTCTCGGATCGGTCGTGGGACTGCTCGCGACATCCGTCACGCTCGATGCGATCTGGCCCCCGGAGTCGGGTCCGAACCCGGCGATCGCCCTCGCCGGTGTCGTGGTGGCTCTCGCCGGTGTCGTGATCGCCGCCGCGCGCCGCCGTCAGCGGGCCTGAGGCAGCGCGGACAGAACCTCGGCGGGGTCGACGCCCCGCTCGTGACCGGTGCGGTCACTCGCCTCGGGCTTGCCGCCGACGTACAGCCAGCCGAGCAGGTGCTCCTCGGGACCGAGCCCGTGCAGGGCCGCGACCTCCCGGGAGCGCGTGTAGCCGCCCGTGCGCCAGATGACGCCCCAGCCCGCTTCGTCGAGCAGCAGCGAGAGGGCGTGTCCGACACCGGATGCCACGGCCTCCTGCTCCCACGCCGGCACCTTCTCGCTCGCGCGCACGCTCGTCACGACCGCGACCAGCAGCGGCGCGCGCAGGGGCTTCGGCGACGGCTCGTCCGCCCCGGTCGCCGCCGCGATCGCTTCGCCCAGGCGCACACGGTCGTCGCCGCGCAGGGTCACCAGGCGCCACGGCCGCAGGGACGCGTGGTCGGCGACGCGTCCCGCGGCCGACACGAGGGCGGCCAGCTCCTCGTCGGAGGGGGCCGCCTCGGTCAGCTTCGACCAGCTGCGCCGCGCGAGCATCGCCTCGCGCGCGCTCACGCCTCCTCGGCCGGAGTGAAGTCGAGGGCGATGGAGTTCATGCAGTACCGGTCGCCGGTGGGAGTGCCGAACCCGTCGGGGAAGACGTGGCCCAGATGCGATCCGCAGTTCGCGCAGCGCACCTCGGTGCGCACCATGCCGTGGGTGCGGTCCTCGATGAGCTCGACGGCCTCGGGCCGCACGGACTCATAGAAGCTCGGCCACCCGCAGTGCGAGTCGAACTTGGTGCCGCTCTGGAAGAGCTCCGCACCGCAGGCTGCGCAGGTGTAGAGGCCGGCGCGGTCCTCGTCGAGCAGCTCGCCGGTCCACGGCCGCTCGGTCGCGGCCTGGCGCAGCACCGCGAACTGGGTGTCGCTGAGCTCCTCGCGCCACTGCGCGTCGGTCTTGTTCACGTTGTACGACATCGGGTTCTCCTTGCGTCACCTCATTCAACCGCGTCGGCGCCAGGGCTGTTCCGCGCGTGCCTGAGAATGTGACCATGTCCGACCAGACCGATGCCGTCGTCGACCGCTACGGTCGGTTCGCCCGCGACGAGGCCCCCGGCCGGTCGGCGCTGTACGAGGAGTGGGCGCGCGGCATCGCGGAGGATCGTCGTGTCGCGGCGCTGATCGCCCGCATCCGTGACACCCGTCGGCAGCCGCCGCTCGTCTTCGCCGTCTCCCGTCTGCTCGGCGCCCCCGAGTCGGGGTTCGCGTCGTGGGCTGAATGGGTGAGGGCGCACATCGAGGACCTCGTCGTGGGCTGCGAGAGCCGCAGCATCCAGACCAACGAGCCGTTGCGCTGCGCGGCGCTGCTCCCGGCCCTCAGCGCCGTCGACGGCCCCATCGCGCTTCTGGAAGTGGGGGCGAGCGCCGGGCTCTGCCTCTACCCCGACCGCTACTCCTACCGCTACGAGGCGCCCGACGGG
>NZ_LMPK01000038.1:158770-176291 GCF_001423825.1 Microbacterium sp. Leaf351 | reverse complement strand
CCCCTGGATCCTCGGGATACAGCCACCCGCCGCTGGCTGACCGCGCTGGTCTGGCCCGGCGAGAGCGGGCGTGCGGAGCGCATCGAGCGGTCGCTCGACATCGCCGCCGCCGATCCGCCCCTGCTGCGCGCCGCCGATGCCGCGGACGGCGCCATCGGCGAGCTGGCGGCGCTCGCGCCGACCGGTGCCACCCTCGTCGTCACGACCCCCGGGGTGCTCGCGCACGTGCCGCGCGCTCGCCGAGGTCTCGTCATCGATGCGGCTCGGGCCGCGGGCACCTGGATCACCCTCGACGACCCCGGGCTGCACGACGGCTGGAACGCGCCGATCGATCCCGCCACGTGGCCCGCCGGCCGGTTCGCGCTGTCCCGAGACGGCGAGGTGCTCGCGGCCGTCGACCCGCTCGGCGGGTTCGTGGAGTGGCGGGCGGATGCCGCGGCATCCGCGTCGTAATCTGACGCCGTGCCCCTCTCCGAACGCGACCGGTCGATCCTCGACTTCGAGGCGCGGTGGCTGCGGCACGGAGCCGGCAAAGAGGAGGCGATCCGAGCGGAGCTCTCGCTCGCCCCGGCGCGCTACTACCAACTCCTCGGGCGCCTGATCGACACCGACGACGCGATCGCCGCGGAGCCCATGCTGGTCGCCCGACTGCGGCGCCTGCGCACAGCCCGGGTCGATGCCCGGGCCCGGCGCACCTCCGGGCTGTCGGCCTGACGTTCGCACGGCGAACGTCGAGCGGAGTGAGGGCACCGTACTTGTACGATGCACTGGTGTCCAGGCAGACCTACCCTCGCGATCGCTTCGACGGCGTCTCCGCCGCGTCCGGCCGCGTCGGCGCTCACCGCGCCGAGAACCCGCGCATGCGCGCCGGCCTCGTGCTCTTCTGGGCCGCGATCGCAACGGTCGTCCTCCTGGTCGCCGGCATCTTCGCGTCGATGGTCTACACGGGCCGCATCGACCTCACGCCGCAGACCGCGCCGAGCTACTCCGACACCCCCGAGGTTCCCGCCGTGCGCGACACGTCGTACTCGATCCTGGTGCTCAACGGCACGGCCAATCCCGCTGCGTCGACGGATGCTGTCGCCCGGCTCGAGGCCGCCGGGTGGACCGCCGACAAGGTGATCGCCGGTGCCGCCTCCACGACGAGCTTCGCCACGACCACCGTCTACTACTCATCCGACGCGGACCTCGGTGCCGCCAAGGGCCTCGCCGATCTCCTCAATGCCGGCTCCATCGTGCAGAGCAACGCCTACACCGGTGCCTCCGGCACGCCGAGTCCCGGTGCGACCTCGGCGAGCACCAAGCAGCTCACGATCGTGCTCGGCGCCGATTATCAGCTCGGCACGGCCACGCCCGCGCCCTGAGGCCGTCGAGCGGCGGTTCCCGGGCCGTGTTTCCGCGGCGTAAACACTTCGATGCGCGCGTGTAAGCAGTTGCGTTCTCCGCGAATCCGCGCCTATCGGCGTGGATACGATGGCCGCGTCACACAGCTTCAGGAGTACGCATCATGGCCCATGGCACTGTCAAATGGTTCAACGCTGAGAAGGGGTACGGCTTCATCACCGTCTCCGACGGCCAGGACGTGTTCGTGCACTACTCCAACATCGAGATGAACGGGTTCCGTGTGCTCGAAGAGGGGCAGGCGGTCGAGTTCACCGTCGGTTCCGGCCAGAAGGGCCCGCAGGCGGAAGCCGTGCGCGTCGTCGCCTGAGCCGCGGCATCCCCGTCACACTTCTCACATCGACGCCGTCCTTCGGGGCGGCGTCGACGCATGTCGGGAGGTGTGACGCCCCGTTCCGACCGGCTTGCACTCCCCGGGGGCGAGTGCCAGAATGATTTAGCACTCGATCAGACTGAGTGCTAAAGACCTAGCCCGTCCGGGAGGGACGACACACAATGGCAAAGATCATTGCTTTCGACGAGGAGGCCCGCCGCGGCCTCGAGCGCGGCCTCAACACCCTGGCCGACGCCGTCAAGGTGACGCTCGGCCCCCGCGGTCGCAACGTCGTGCTCGAGAAGAAGTGGGGCGCCCCCACGATCACGAACGACGGTGTCTCGATCGCCAAGGAGATCGAGCTCGACGACCCGTACGAGAAGATCGGCGCGGAGCTCGTCAAGGAGGTCGCGAAGAAGACCGACGACGTCGCCGGTGACGGTACGACCACCGCGACCGTGCTCGCTCAGGCGCTCGTCAAGGAAGGCCTGCGCAACGTCGCGGCCGGCGCCGACCCCATCAGCCTGAAGAAGGGCATCGAGAAGGCCGTGAAGGCCGTCACCGACGCTCTGCTCGCCTCGGCCAAGGAGGTCGAGTCGAAGGAGGAGATCGCCGCCACCGCGTCGATCTCGGCCGCCGACCCGGCGATCGGCGAGCTCATCGCCGAGGCCATCGACAAGGTGGGCAAGGAGGGCGTGGTCACCGTCGAGGAGTCCAACACCTTCGGCACCGAGCTCGAGCTCACCGAGGGCATGCGCTTCGACAAGGGCTACATCAACCCCTACTTCGTCACGGACCCCGACCGCCAGGAGGCGGTCTTCGAGGACCCGTACATCCTCATCGCGAACCAGAAGATCTCGAACATCAAGGACCTTCTGCCCGTCGTCGACAAGGTGATCCAGGACGGCAAGGAGCTCCTCATCATCGCTGAGGACGTCGAGGGCGAAGCTCTCGCGACGCTCGTGCTGAACAAGATCCGCGGCATCTTCAAGTCGGCCGCCGTCAAGGCCCCCGGCTTCGGCGACCGCCGCAAGGCCCAGCTGCAGGACATCGCCATCCTCACCGGTGGCCAGGTCATCACCGAGGAGGTCGGTCTCAAGCTCGAGAACGCCACCCTCGACCTGCTCGGCCGCGCCCGCAAGGTCATCATCACCAAGGACGAGACCACCATCGTCGAGGGTGCCGGCGACCCCGCGCAGATCGAGGGCCGCGTGACCCAGATCCGTCGCGAGATCGACAACACCGACAGCGACTACGACCGCGAGAAGCTCCAGGAGCGCCTCGCCAAGCTCGCCGGCGGCGTGGCCGTCATCAAGGCGGGTGCGGCGACCGAGGTCGAGCTCAAGGAGCGTAAGCACCGTATCGAGGACGCCGTGCGCAACGCGAAGGCGGCCGGCGAGGAGGGCATCGTCCCCGGCGGCGGCGTCGCGCTCATCCAGGCCGGCAAGATCGCGTTCGCGAGCCTCGAGCTCACGGGCGACGAGGCGACCGGTGCGAACATCGTCAAGGTCGCCATCGAGGCCCCCCTCAAGCAGATCGCGCTCAATGCCGGTCTCGAGCCCGGTGTCGTCGCGAACAAGGTGGCGGAGCTCCCCACCGGTCACGGCCTCAACGCCGCGACCGGCGAGTACGGCGACCTCTTCGCGCAGGGCATCATCGACCCCGCCAAGGTGACCCGCTCGGCTCTGCAGAACGCCGCGTCGATCGCGGGCCTGTTCCTCACGACCGAGGCCGTCGTCGCCGACAAGCCCGAGAAGGTCTCCGCTCCGGCGGGCGACCCGACCGGCGGCATGGACTTCTGAGTCCTGACGCCTGCGAAACGGCGGATGCCCCGGACCTCACGGTCCGGGGCATCCGCCGTTTCGCATCGGTGGCGAGCGAATGTGGCTCGTCGCCCGCTCAGCGGAAGAGTGCGAGGTTGAGCTGTTCGGTCTGGGCGTAGGCCTGGCCGGCCTGCACGAGCGAGGCGTTGATGCCGGCGAGGCTCTCCTCCACCGTGCGGTACGTCGCTTGCCATCCATCGATGCTGCCCTGGAAAGCGAGGGCGGCCGAGCCCGTCCAGCTGGACTGCAGGTGCGTGAGCTGGGCGAGAAGCGTGGCCGCCTCGCCCTGCAGCCGGTCGATGGTGCCGCGCACGGCACCGGTGGCGGCGAGGATCTGGTCACTGTCGGCGGAGAACACGGCCATGGGAGGCTCCTTTCGTCTGGTGCCCCCACGCTAGGGCGCCGCGGCAGCGCGGCCGCTGACGGGACGACCACGCGGGGGAGAGCGCATGCGCACGCCCGCCTGGGGAGGACGCGCGTCAGTCCGCGCGGCTGAGACGGGGGAGAGGTTGGGTCTCGATCAGCAGGTGCGCCGCGACATCCTGATGCACAGCGAGCGGCAGCGACACCCGGAATGTCGCGCCCCCGCCCGCGCTGTCGCTCACCTCGACCGAGCCGTGCAGCGCATCGACGATCGACGCGACGATCGACAGTCCGAGACCCGACCCGCCGGTCTCGCGCGCGCGGGAGGTGTCGGCCCGCCAGAACCGCTGGAAGATCTGCTCGCGGATCTGCTCGGGGATGCCCTCGCCGTGGTCGATGACCTCGATCCACCCGAGGCCGGCCGTCTCGTCGGTGCCCACCCGCAGTTCGATCGGCGAGTCAGGGGCGGAGAACCTCTGCGCGTTTCCGAGCAGGTTCGCCACGACCTGTCGCACGCGATTCTCCTCGCCCATCACGATCGGCGGCATCGCGTACACCGGCTCGGTCATCACCGCGAGCTCTCCCGTGCCGACGTCCTCGCCGGTGCGGGGTCGGCGGCGCAGGCGTGCCAGCGTTCCCGCGGCTCGGGTGCGAGCGGATGCCGCAGCCCGCCCGCGCCGCTTGGCGGCGGGAGTCTCCGGCTCGGGCGCCTCGCCCGGCGTCGGATGCGCGGCATCCGGGATCCGCGTGTGCGCCGCCGTCGTGTCGATCACCGTGACCGTGCGCTGGGGGGCCGACGCCCCGACGTCGAGCGCGGCGTCGCGAGCGATCGGGCGCAGGTCGAGTGGCACCACCTCGATGTCGCGGCGCTCGTCGAGCCGGGCGAGCGCGAGGAGATCCTCGACCATGGCGCCCATGCGCATGGCCTCCTTCTCGATGCGTTCCATCGCCTGCGCGGTCGATGCTCCCTCGGGGATCGCTCCCATGCGGTAGAGCTCCGCGTAGCCGCGCACGGTCACCAGCGGAGTGCGCAGCTCATGGCTCGCGTCGCCGATGAAGCGGCGCATCTGCCGCACCGTGGCGTCGCGCTGCGACAGCGACTCGTCGACTCGGCCGAGCATGGCGTTGAGCGCGCGTTTGAGACGCCCGACCTCCGTTGTCTCCGACTCGACGTCCGACATGCGCTGGCTGAAGTCGCCGGCGGCGATGAGCTCGGCCGTGCGCTCCACGGCGCCGAGGCTTCGGAAGGTGAGGGTCACGACCCAGCGCACCAGGAACGCGCTCGCGATCACGATGAAGATCGCGAGCAGGGAGAAGATGCCGAGGTAGGTCGCCACGACACGGTCGGTCGGAGCCAGCGGCATCACGACCATCTGCGTGTAGAAGGCGCTCGTGCCGGGCACCTGGGTGACCGAGACCGTCGCGTGGAAGTGCGTGTCGTCCTCGCCGGTCAGCTCGAAGACCGTCTCCTGCTGCGTGTAGGCGGTGTCGAGCGCGAAGGTCGCCGGGAAGTTCGGCTGCGGCGCGCCGGGCTCGCCGCCGGCGGTGATGAGCCGCTCGCCCGTGCCCGGGGCGTAGATGGCGACGAAGTAGTCGGTCGCGACGGCGCTCTTGTTGCGCTCGAAGGTCGCGGCGCCGTCATCCGTCGTGACCGTGATGAGCTGGTTGACGCCGGTGGGCCCGACGAGCTGCAGCAGGGTGGTGTCGAGGTTCGTGAGCAGCGTCGTGCGCAGGAACACCATCGTGCCGAAGCCGGCGGCGACGAGCCCGATGACGAGCACGGCGACGGTGACCCCGGTCACCTTCGCCCGCAGGCTGATGTTCCGCCACCAGGCGGTGAGCGGATCCCTCTTGGCGGCGCTCATCTGACGATCACGCCGCCGCGTGCGCAGCGCGCACCGGTCAGGCCGACTTGCCGGCCTTCAGCATGTAGCCGAAGCCGCGCTTGGTCTGGATGAGCGGCTCGCTGGCGTGCGGGTCGATCTTGCGGCGCAGGTAGGAGATGTAGCTCTCCACGATGCCGGCGTCGCCGTTGAAGTCGTACTCCCACACGTGATCGAGGATCTGGGCCTTCGAGAGCACGCGGTTGGGGTTGAGCATGAGGTAGCGCAGCAGCTTGAACTCGGTGGGGCTGAGCTCGATGGTGGCGTCGCCGACGAACACGTCGTGGGTGTCCTGGTCCATGGTGATCTCCCCGGCGCGGATGACCGACTCCTCGTCGGCCTGCATCGTACGGCGCAGGATCGCCTGGATGCGCGCGACGATCTCGTCGAGAGAGAACGGCTTCGTGACGTAGTCGTCGCCGCCGACGTTGAGGCCGGTGATCTTGTCCTCGGTGTCGTCCTTGGCGGTCAGGAACAGGATGGGGGCCGTGTAGCCGGCCTCGCGCAGGCGCTTGGTGACGCTGAAGCCGTTCATGTCGGGCAGCATCACGTCGAGCACGATGAGGTCGGGCTCCTCTTCGAGGACGGCCGAGATGGTCTGCGCCCCGTTGGCGACGGCCCGGACCTGGAAGCCCGCGAAGTTCAGGCTCGTGACCAGCAGATCGCGGATGTTGGGCTCATCGTCGACGACGAGGATGCGTGCAGCAGTCATGCCCCCATTATGGTGATCTGCGCCCGTGCGGGGGCTGAGACATCCGGAAACACGCCGATGCGCGCCCCGAACGTCTCAGGCCGCGATGCCGTGGGCGTCGAGGATCGTGTAGGCGTAGCCCTGCTCGGCGAGGAAGCGCTGACGGTTCTGGGCGAAGTCCTGGTCGACCGTGTCGCGCGCGATGAGCGTGTAGAAGCTCGCCGTGTGACCGCTGGTCTTCGGGCGCAGCAGGCGGCCGAGCCGTTGGGCCTCCTCCTGGCGGGAGCCGAACGACCCCGACACCTGGATGGCGACGGATGCCTCGGGCAGATCGACCGAGAAGTTGGCGACCTTCGAGACCACGAGGAGCGGGATGCGGCCTTCGCGGAAGTCGGCGTAGAGCCGTTCGCGCTCGTCGACAGGGGTCGCGCCGGTGATCTTCGGGGCGTCGAGCGCCTCGGCGAGGGTGTCGATCTGATCGAGGTACTGACCGATCACGAGGATCTGCTCGCCCACGTGCCGGTCGGCGAGGCGACGCACGACGTCGATCTTGGCGGGCGCGGTCGCCGCGAGACGGTAGCGCTCCTCATCGGCGGCCGCCGCGTACTCGAGCCGGTCGCCTGCCGGAAGGTCGACCCGCACCTCGTAGCAGGCGGCGGGGGAGATGAAGCCCTGCGACTCGATCTCCTTCCACGGCGCATCGAAGCGCTTGGGGCCGATGAGACTGAAGACGTCGCCCTCACGGCCGTCCTCGCGCACGAGGGTGGCGGTGAGGCCGAGGCGTTTGCGGGCCTGCAGGTCGGCGGTGAGCTTGAAGACCGGGGCCGGCAGCAGGTGCACCTCGTCGTAGACGATGAGGCCCCAGTCGAGCGCATCGAGCAGGGACAGGTGGGCGTACTCGCCCTTCCGCTTCGCGGTGAGGATCTGATAGGTCGCGATCGTGATCGGCTTGACCTCCTTGACCTGCCCGGAGTACTCCCCGATCTCCTCGGCGGTGAGGGTCGTGCGCTTGAGAAGCTCGTCGCGCCACTGCCGGGCGCTGACGGCGTTCGTCACGAGGATGAGGGTGGTGGTCTTGGTCTCGGCCATCGCCGCCGCGCCGACGAGCGTCTTACCCGCGCCGCAGGGGAGCACCACGACGCCCGACCCGCCCTCGGCGAAGGTCGTGACGGCCTTGCGCTGGTAGGGGCGCAGATGCCACGGGCCCTCATCGAGGTCGATGGGATGCGGCGTGCCCGGCGTGTAGCCGGCGCGGTCCTCCGCGGGCCATCCGATCTTCAGCAGCTCCTGCTTGATGTGCCCACGCGCCCACGCGTCGATCACGTACGTGCCGGCGTCGGGGTGGGAGATCAGCAGCGGCTGGATGCGCTTGTTGCGGGCCACCTCGGTGAGCACCGCGGCATCCGTCGACCGCAGCACCAGGGCGTCCTCGTAGCCGGGCACGTCGTCACGCTCGATCACCAGGCGCCCGTAGCGCTCGACGGTCTCGCGGATGTCGGTGGACACCGACGGCGGAACCGGGAACCGCGACCAGCGGTCGAGGGTCGCGAGCATGTCGGATGCCGCGTGCCCCGCGGCGCGCGCGTTCCACAGCCCGAGGCGGGTGATGCGATAGGTGTGGATGTGCTCGGGTGCGCGTTCCAGCTCGGCGAACACCGCGAGCTCGTGCCGCGCGTCCTCCGCGGCGGGATGCGCCACTTCGAGGAGCACGGTGCGGTCGCTCTGCACGATGAGGGGGCCGTCTGACATAGCCGCTCAGTCTACCGCCCGGAGCAGGTGCGGCGGCTGCGTTCAGACGGGGCGCGCGCTGCGGATGCTCGAGACGGGAAGTGTGCGCTCGACGTCGACGGCGCGGTCGCGGCCGCGCAGCCGCCCGCCGCCGAGGCCCGTCGCCTCGATCGTGAACGAGCGCAGGTCGCCACCCGGAAGCTCGACGGCGACCTCGATCGTCGCCCGTGTCTTGACGGCCTGTTCGAGCTCGCGCTCGAGCCACGCGGCATCCGCGTTCTCGCTGTGGGCGGCGCGCAGCCGGGCGATGAGGGGCGCGTAGCGCTCGGCCGGGGCGACGGCCGCGACCGGTGCCGGGCTCGCCGTGCGGCGCCGCAACCGCTCGACATCGCCGTCAGCGTCGATCGCGGCGGCGGAGTAGCGGGCGTCGACGAGGGTCCAGAAGACGGCGTCGCGCGAGACGCGGGACACGAGCCGATCGCCGTCGCGCACGAGGCCGACCGGTCGCACCGCCTGGTCGACGGCGATGGTGGCGAGCACCTGCGGGTCGTCGGCGGAGACGATCGTGTTCCCCGACACGGGGTCGATGCCCACGCGCGCGACCGTGCGGCGGTCGGCGGCCTCGTCGATCAGGTAGTCGAGCGGCTGCGGGATGCCGGTCAACGAGATGCCGGCGATGAATGCGCGGAGGCTGTCGGCCGTCTCGCCGGCGGCGACGGCGGCACGCAGCGTCTCGGCGCTGAACCGGTAGGTCGAGGCCTGCGCGCGCGTCTCGCGGTGGGCCATGGCGCGCAGGCGCAGCTCGACGGACGGCACCAGCGTGCCGGGCGCGATCACCGACAGATCGGCTTGCACATAGACCCGGTCGATCTCCGGGGCGAGATGCTGGGCGAGTGCGGCGACGTCGGCGGGAGCGCCGGCGCGCAGCGGCGCGGCCCACGCGGGCTCCGAGCCGTCGGCGGCGATCAGCCCCCATCGGGTGGCCTGCGAGACGAGGGACGCCGCGGCGGCGGGCCAGGCGGTGTCGCGCGGGTAGGCACCCGGCCACACCGTGGATGCCGCGTATCCGCCGTCGGGTGAGCGGATGCCGCGGGGCAGGGCCCGCGCGAACGCCTCCGCCACGCGCCGCCACCGGTCGACGGTGCCGAGCTCGAGCCATTCGGCGCCGTCGGGGGTCGCGAGCCATTCGCGGTCGACGGCCGTGAGGAGACCGGCCGTCGCGCCGAGCGCGACCAGGTCGTCGAGCTCGGCGGCGTCGGTGATCGCGCCCGCCTCGATGAGTCGCTTTCGCTCCGTCGCGGTGACAGCCCCCGTCGCCGTGCGGGCCAAGGGGTTCGACGAGGACCAGACGACGAGGTCGGCGAGGGCGGCTGCGGAGGTCATCGCCTGCTCGGCCGCCGTGCCCGTCGCCAGGGCGCCGCTCGGCGCCGGTGCGTCCGTGAGGGAGAAGGGGGCGGCATCCGTCGCCTCGGCGGCCTTGGCCGCCACGGAGGAGAGCGGGGCGCCGTCGGCGTCGAGAAGGGCCAGCTCCCGCAGGCGCGGTGAGGCGGTGGTCGGCAGCGGGGAGGTGCCCGCCGCGTGGAGGTCGTGCAGTTCGGCACGGGTGAGGGCGGCGAGGGTGCGGGTCACGGCGGCGTCGTCGAGGAGGGTGTCGGCGAGGTCGAAGAAGTCGTCCCAGGACCCCGCGGCAGGCAGCTGCCGGGCGTCGAGCACAACGACCAGCTGGGCATCGGTCAGCTCTGCGAGGGCGCTCGCGAGCGCGCGTTCGTCAGAGGACCGAGGCACGGGTCACTTCCCCCGGTTGGCCCGAGCCCTCCGCACGAACGACATGATGATGACGACCATCATCAGCACGAAGGCGATCGGCAGCCCGATGAGGGGGAGGACCGCGACGACCGGCCATGCGCCCGTCAGGAAATCGGCCTGGTGCATGCCGAGCCACGTGCCGATGATCACGGCGAAGAAGCACAGGATCGACAGCACAAGGATGCCGAGCGACATGAACACAAGGACCCGGTCGATCCTGCGGACGGGGACGTCGTTCCCCTGAGTGCGATTGCTCATCGGCATCAGCCTAATGGGTACGCGTGGCCTAGGCTGAGGGGATGGCGCACCGCGCCAGCACACGTTCCCACCCCGCCCTGCGGGGCCGATTCAGCGAGGTTCTCCCATGCCCACCGGCAAGGTCAGGTTCTACGACGAGGAGAAGGGCTTCGGCTTCATCCAGACCGACGACGGTCAGGACGTCTTCCTCCACGCCACGGCGCTGCCGGCGGGTTCCGCGGCGCCCAAGACCGGCACCCGTGTCGAGTTCGGCGTCGCCGACGGCAAGCGCGGACCGCAGGCACTGTCGGTGCGTGTGCTCGAGGCTCCTGTGAGCCTCGCCAAGCGCTCGCGCAAGAACGCCGACGACATGGCGGTCATCGTCGAGGACCTCGTGAAGCTGCTCGACGGCATCGGCGCCGATCTGCGTCACGGCCGCTACCCGAGCGGCTCGCACGGCAAGAAGGTCGCCGCCGTGCTGCGCAAGGTCGCGGACGACCTCGATGCCTGACATCGAGGGCGTCGACGATCGGGATGCCCCGATCCCGACCGATGCGGTGGTCGAGCCGACCGGCGCGGCCGAGCCTGAGCTCGCGGCCGAGCCTGATGTCGTGGTCGAGCCGGAGCACAGTGCCGAGCTGGCCGCGGAGCCGGACGTCGACCCCGATCCCGAACTGCTGAACAGCGTCGAGTTGGCCCGCGCCGCGCTCGCCGAGATCACCCCGGCCGCGAACATCGGCGAGCCTGCGGGATATCGTGCGGAGCCCGGCGGCGTGATCACACTGCTGTTCACGACGACGCAGCCGGGCTATCCGGGCTGGTTCTGGAATGTGTCCCTCGCCCGCGTCGCCGACACCGAGCCGACCGTGCTCGAAGTCGAGCTGCTTCCGGGCGATGACGCGCTGCTGGCGCCCGACTGGGTGCCGTGGGCGGTGCGCCTCGCCGAGTACAAGGAGCAGCAGGCGCAGCTCGCCGCGGCATCCGATGCCGACGAGCTCGACGAGGCCGATGACGATGCCGATCTCGACGACGACCTGGATGACGACGACGACCTCGATGAGGACGCGGACGACGACGATGAGGACGACGACTTCGACGCCGACGAGTCGTTGCTGCACGCCGGCGACGTCGACGGCGTGGACATCGACGAGGACGATCTCGACACCGACGACCTCGACGGCGACGACGACCTCGAGGGCGACGACGACACCGACGAGCTCGAAGACGACACCGACGAGCTCGAAGACGACACCGACGACGATCTCGACATCGACGACGCGGATGACGCCGACGACCAGGATGACGACGCCGATGCGGCGACGTCCGCCGACGAGGGCCGCGACTAGAACGAGCTGACCCGCGGCGCGAGCGTCGCGAGTAGCCTGCGAGCATGCGGCGCACCGATCGCGCGAGCCTGCTCGTGCATGTCTCCCCGGCCGAGGCGTTCCGGGCGCTCATCGACCCCGATGCACTGCTCACCTGGCTGCCGCCGGCCGGAATGCGCGGCCGGTTCGAGCGCTTCGATCTGCGCGCCGGCGGCGGCTACCGGCTCGTGCTGACCTACGACGATCCGTCTGGCGCGCCGGGCAAGACGACGGCGGATGCCGACGTGAGCGACGTGCGCATCATCGAGGTCGTGCCCGGCGAGCGGATCGTGCAGGCGGTCACCTTCGTCGGAGACGACACGGGGATCGCCGGCGTCATGACCATGGAATGGCGCGTTCGGGACACTCCCGAGGGCGCCGAGGTCACGATCGAGGCGCGCGACGTGCCGCCCGGCATCCGCGCGCGCGACCACGCGACGGGGATCACCTCGTCGCTGGCCAACCTCGCCGCCCACCTCGAACCCTGACGTGCCGTCGGGGCACGCCCCGGATCAGAGGTGCTCGAGCGTGTAGTCGATGCTGCGGATCAACTGGCGCACGTCGTCCGGCTCGATCGAGACGAACGTCGCGATGCGCAGCTGGTTGCGGCCGAGCTTGCGGTAGGGCTCGGTGTCGACGATGCCGTTGTGGCGCAGGCTGTCGGAGATCGCCGCGGCATCCACCCCCTCGACGAAGTCGATCGTCGCCACCACCGGCGAGCGGTCGGCGGGGTTCGCGACGAACGGGGTTGCGACCTCGGATGCCTCGGCCCAGTCGTAGAGCGCCTGCGACGACTCGTGGGTGCGGGCGTCGGCCCACTGCAGCCCGCCGTTCTCGAGGATCCACTCCAGCTGGGAGTCCAGCAGCAGCAGAGTCGAGACCGCGGGGGTGTTGAGCGTCTGCTGCAGGCGCGAGTTGTCGAGTGCGTTCTTCAGGCTCAGGAACTCCGGGATGTAGCGGCCCGAGGCGGCGATGCGCTCGATGCGCTCGATCGCGGCGGGCGAGACCGCCGCGTACCAGAGCCCACCGTCGGAGCCGAGGTTCTTCTGCGGCGCGAAGTAGTAGACGTCTGCTTCGGCGACGGAGAAGTCGATGCCGCCCGCGGCGCTCGTCGCGTCGATGACGGTGAGCGCGCCCTCGTCGCCGTGCACACGACGGATCTCGGTGGCGACGCCCGTGGAGGTCTCATTGTGCGGCCACGCGTAGACGTCGACGCCCGTGACCGCCTCGGCGACGAGCGACGTGCCGGGCTCCGCCTTGCGCACATCGGGCGCCTCGAGCCACGGTGCCGCGGCGGCGCTCGCGAACTTGCCGCCGAACTCGCCGAACACGAGGTTCTGCGCCCGGCGCTCGATCAGACCGAATGCCGCGGCATCCCAGAAGGCGGTCGATCCGCCGTTGCCGAGGATGATCTCGTAGCCGGCGGGCAGGCGCAGCAGCTCCGCAAGGCGGGCGCGCGTGCTGCCGACGAGGTTCTTCACCGGCGACTTGCGGTGCGAGGTGCCGAGGATGCTCGCACCGGGGCCCACAAGGTGCTCGAGCTGGGCGGCGCGGATCTTCGACGGCCCGCAGCCGAAGCGTCCGTCGGTGGGCAGGATCTCGCGGGGCAGCACGACATGGGGCATGACACCGATCCTAAAGGCGCGACGGATGCCGCGACGCCCCCATGACGCACGCGATCGCCCCACCGCGCGGCCCGGTGTCGGCGGGGATTGGATAGGGTTTCCTCATTCCCTTCTTGCGCCCCGAGGACTCCGCATGACCGATCTCATCGACACCACCGAGATGTATCTGCGCACGATCCTCGAGCTCGAGGAGGAGAACATCATCCCGCTGCGTGCCCGCATCTCGGAGCGGCTCGGGCACTCCGGACCCACGGTCTCGCAGACGGTCGGGCGCATGGAGCGCGACGGCCTCGTCGTCGTCGCCGACGACCGGTCGCTCGAGCTCACCGGCGCGGGGCGCCAGAAGGCCGTCGACGTGATGCGCAAGCACCGTCTCGCCGAACGCCTCCTCTCCGACGTGATCGGCCTCGACTGGGCCTATGTGCACGAAGAGGCCTGCCGCTGGGAGCACGTGATGAGCGAGCAGGTCGAGCGTCGACTGGTGCAGCTGCTCGGTCACCCCACCGAGTCGCCCTACGGCAACCCGATCCCCGGCCTCGATCAGCTCGGCGACAGCCCGGCGACCACGTTCGAGCAGGGTGTGGTCGGACTCGTGCGCCGCCTCGGCGACAGCGACGAGCCCGTCACCGGCACCGTGCGCCGACTCGCCGAGCCCGCCCAGGTCGACCCCGAGCTGCTGCAGCAGTTGCGCGGCGCGGGCGTCGTGCCCGGAGCATCCGGCACCTATCGCTACAGCGAGGGCTACGTGCTCGTGCAGATGGACGGCACCGACGAGGGGCTGGAGCTGCCGATCGAGGTCGCCGCGCACATCTTCCTCGTCGACGACCGCGCCTGATCGTCGGCGCCCGGGGGCGCCGACGCCGCGGGTCGGGATGCCGCGGCATCCGCACGCGCCGTCAGATCGACGTGACATGTTCGTTACCGTCGGGTAGCCTGTCACAGTCCACAGGCGACAATCCCGCCGACGGACCCGGAGTGAATCGCCCCATCGGCTCGTCCTTCCCTCCGCGACCCGCACCACGTGCCCGAAACACACAGTGCCGACGAGCCGGGCGCACGCCGCCAGGGGCGCCGGAGGATTGAGTGACCGACAACGAGATTTCGCCTACCCCCGAGAGCGGTGAGACCGCGACGGCCCCCGCCACGAGGCGCAGCACCCGAGAGGGCGCACGTCTTGCCGCAGAGGCGGCCAAGGGAAAGGTGAAGCAGGTGGCGAGCGCCGTGCGCCCCACTTCCAGCGCTCCCCGCCGCAAGGGCGCGGCCGGCCCCGTGCGCAGCGTCGTCATCCTGACGATGGTCGGCGGTCTGGTCGCGACCGTCGCCCTCCCCGCCTACGGCGCGTTCTCCTCGGGCGATGGAACCCAGACCGTGCAGCAGCTCGCCGCCGAGAACGCCCAGTCGCTCGTGATCGCCTCGGATGCCTCGCAGTCGAGCATCACGCGTGACAGCTACTCGGCCACGACCGCCGATGAGCTCGCGAAGAAGAAGGCCGCCGAGGCGGCCGCTGCCCGCGCGAAGTCGGCGAGCGTCGTCAGCCGCGTCGCGTCGGTCAACCTGAGCCTCGTCGCCCCCGGCAGCGGGATCGTGCGCTGGCCGGTCGACATGGCGGGCACCAGGGTCGGCGACGGCTTCCTCTCGCGCGGCGGCACCCACATGGGCGTCGACCTGCTCAACGCCCAGGGCACCCCGATCTTCGCCGCCGCCGCAGGAACCGTGCGCGTCGCGGCCGCGGGCAACTACTACTACGGCTACGGACACGCGATCGTCATCGACAGCGTGATCAACGGCCAGCAGGTCAGCACCCTCTACGGCCACCTCGAGGACGGCGGCGTGCTCGTGCAGCCCGGCCAGCAGGTGCAGGTGGGACAGATCATCGGCCTCATGGGCTCCACCGGGCAGTCGACCGCCAACCACCTCCACTTCGAGGTGAAGATCAACGGCAACTACGTCGACCCGTACGCCTGGCTGCAGCAGAACGCGGGCTGAGCGAGGCATCCGCTCTCTCGTTCCCCGACACGCAACCTCGTGTTCAGGGCCGTTGTGCGCCCGGGCGTGTCGTGGTGGGTTATTCTCTGACTCGACGCCGAGAGAGATTCGGAGGAAGCCGATGGGCTGCATACCTCGCATCCGCACCACGGACGCGCTCGGTCTGCTCGTCCTTCGGCATCATGTGAGCGGATGCCACGGGGTCGCCGTGCGTCCAAGGCGCTGTCTGTGAGACAGCGCCTTTTTTCATGCCCTGAAGACTCTCCCTCGCGTCACGAATCGAATATCCGCGAAGCCGTCCCGGCGATTCGAGAGGACACGAGATATGCGCACCCTGGTGCTGAACGCCGGCTATGAGCCATTGGCCGTGGTCTCCTTCAAACGAGCCCTCGTGCTCGTGATGAACGAGAAGGCCACGGTCGTCGAACGCGTCGAAGGAGACCCCGTCGTGGGGCTGCGCGGCGCGTGCGACAGACCCGCCGTGATCATCCTGAGCCGCTATGTGCGCGTGCCCGGCGCGCGCCGGGTGCCGGTCACCCGCCGAGGCGTGCTGCGTCGCGACGGCAACCGCTGCGCCTACTGCGGGAAGGCGGCGTCGACGATCGATCACGTGCAGCCGCGGTCGCGCGGGGGCAAGGACACGTGGGAGAACCTCGTGGCCTGCTGCCTGCGGTGCAACAACGTGAAGGGCGACCGCACGCCGCAGGAGATGGCGTGGACGCTGCGCATGGAGCCGGGCGCCCCGCGCGGCGCGCAGTGGACCGTGCGCGGCACCGAGCGGGCCGATCCGCGGTGGGAGCCGTACCTGGCGCTCGCCGCGTAGCCCCGCACGGGCGGGTGCGGCCACCGGGGGTGGCCGCGTCGTCCCGCGCGCTCGGGTCAGCGTGCGCTCGGGTCAGCGTGCCGGGAGAGCGCCCGGGGTGGTCGGATCGTCGCCGCCGAGCGCGGCGAGCCAGTGCGTGAGGGCGGACTCGAGGGCCGCGGCATCCGTGTCGCTCAGCAGCTGCACGAGGCGGCGCTCGTTGTGCATGTGGTCGGTGAAGGCGGCGTTGATGAGGGCGACGCCCGCGGGGGTCAGGCGCACGAGGCGGCGGCGGGCGTCGGTGGCGGAGCCGGTGCGGGCGACGAGGCCGCGCTGCACGAGCCGGTCGACGCGCTTGGTGAGTCCGCCGGTGGTGACCATGGTGTGGGCGGCGAGCTCTCCGGCGGGCAGCTCGTAGGGGGCGCCGATGCGGCGCAGGCTCGCGAGCAGGTCGAACTCGGCCTCGGTGAGGCTGTGGGCGGCGTAGACCGGCACGAGCTCGGCGGTGAGGGCGAGCGCGAGGCGATGCAGGCGTCCGATGACTCCCTGTGGCGACGGGTCGAGATCGGGTCGCTCGCGCCGCCAGTCGGCCTGGATCTGCGCGACGCGGTCGGGGGCGGCATCCATGACGCGACCTTATCTTCCATGGAAGGGGAACGTCGAGATCGCGGTAGATTATCTTCCGTGGAAGATAAAAGATGGCGCTGGATCCTCCTGACCGCGATCGCGCCCATCGCCTGGGGGAGCACCTACGTCGTCACCCGGCATCTGCTGCCGCCCGACATCCCGCTCTGGGGCGGGGTGATCCGATGCCTCCCCGCCGGCCTCGTCGTGCTCGCGTTCGTGCGGGTGCTGCCGCGCGGCTCGTGGTGGTGGCGCTCGCTCGTGCTCGGCACCCTGACCGTCGGCGGCCTGAACGTGCTCGTCTACATCGTCGGCCAACGGCTCCCCTCGAGCCTCGCTGCGACCCTGATGTCGACGTCGGCCGCCTTCATGATCCTGCTGTCGTGGATGCTGCGGGGCCAGCGCCCCCGGGTGATCGCCGTCGTCGGCGCCCTCGTCGGCATCGTCGGCGTCGTGATCATGCTCGGGCCGGGCGGCGGCCCGGTCGACCCCTGGGGTGTGGTCGCCTCGATCGGGGCGATGCTCTCGTCGACCCTCGGATTCGTGCTGACCGCGAAATGGGGTGCGGGGGTGCCGCCGGTCACGATGACCGCCTGGCAGCTCGTGGCGGGATCCATCGTCGTGCTGCCGTTCGCGATCCTCGTCGAGGGGGCGCCGCCGGTGCTCGACCCGCCCGCCATCGCGGGCTTCGCCTACGTCATCGTGGTGGCCACCGTGCTCGCGTACGCCGCCTGGTTCACGGGGCTCGCCCGCCTGCCCGGCAGCGTCGTCGGGGTCGTGGGACTGCTCAACCCGGTGACCGGGGTCGTGCTCGGGGTGGCGCTCGCCGGCGAGGCCTTCGGCCTCGCGCAGATCGCCGGTCTCGTGCTCGTGCT
>NZ_LMPK01000038.1:158503-158738 GCF_001423825.1 Microbacterium sp. Leaf351 | reverse complement strand
CGAGCCGCCCACGTCGGGGTCTCCTCGGGGCGCGACGCGGTGGGGCGAGCGGATGTCGGTGGTCGCTCATATCTTCGAAAACGACGTTGAAGGAATGGAACATACGTTCTAATCTGTCGGAGTGAAGGTCATCGTGCGAGAAGACGCCGCCGCCGAGGTGCTGCGGCTCCGCGCGCAACTCGACCGCATGCAGGGTCGCTCGCTCGACGCCCCGATCCTGCCCACGCATTCCGCC
>NZ_LMPK01000038.1:152897-158469 GCF_001423825.1 Microbacterium sp. Leaf351 | reverse complement strand
GGTGGGGGTTCCCGAATTGGGGGCGGAGGCGGCATCCGATCTCGGCGTCGACCTGTCGCGACTCGTGCTCGTGCCCGACCCGGGGCCGCGCTGGCTCGCCGTCGCGGCCACCCTCGCCGACGTGCTGCCGGTCGTCGCGGTGCGCCCTGCCGGGAGGGTGTCCGACGCCGACGCGTCGCGGTTCGGCGCCCGGCTGCGCGAACGCAACGCGGTGCTGCTCGTGCAGGGGGTGTGGCCGCAGGCCGCGGCATCCATCGGTCTCGAATCCCCCGAGTGGAGCGGGCTGGGTGCCGGTGACGGCTATCTGCGCTCGCGTGCGCTCACCGTGTCGGTGCAGACCCGGCAGGCGGGCGTGCCGCGGCGGGCGCGGCTGTTGCTGCCCGACCCCGCCGGCGCGCTCGCCGGCATCGCGCCCGAACGGGCGGTGGCCGCACCCGACGGGGTGGTCGCAGAGCGGGAGCCGGCGGCGGTGCCGCTGCTGCGGGCGGTGGGATGATGGCGGCCCCCGCGCGCAGCCTCGTCCTGTGGGTCCCCGACTGGCCCGTCGCCGCGCTCGCTCGCGAGGAGGGCACTCCGCCCGGGGAGGAAGGGGCCGTCGCGATCGTCGCCGGCAACCTCGTCGTCGCCTGCTCGGCGGCGGCCCGCGCCGACGGGGTGCGTCGGGGGATGAAACGGCGCGACGCCCAGGCGCGGTGCCCCGCGCTGCGGGTGGCCGCCGCCGACGACGCCCGCGACAACCGGCTGTTCCTGCCCCTCGTGAGCCGCGTCGAACAGCTCGCCCCCGGAGTGCAGATCGTGCGGGCGGGGCTGTGCGCGCTGCGCGCCCGGGGCCCCGCGCGCTACTACGAGGGCGAGGAACGGGCCGCGCAGGTGCTGCGCGCGGCCCTCGGTGAGGCGGGCGTCGCCGACGTGCGCGCCGGGGTCGCCGACGGTCCCTTCACCGCTGAGCGGGCGGCCCGCGCGGCGACCACGGCGCGCGACCCGGTGCGGGTGGTCGCCGCCGGGGCCGCCGCCGCCTTCCTCGCCCCGCTGCCCGCGACGGTGCTCGCCGACGCCGCCGACACGGGCGCCGAGATCGTGCACCTGCTCGCACGCCTCGGGGTGCACACGCTCGGAGAGTTCGCCGCGCTCGAGGTCGAGCGGGTCGCGGCACGCCTCGGTCCCGTCGGCGAGAGGCTGCACGCGCTCGCCGCCGGGCTCGACTCCCGGGTCGTGCAGCCGCGCACACCGCCCGCCGAGCTGCACGCCGAGATCGCCTTCGACCCGCCGCTCGAGATCGCCGAGCAGGTCGGCTTCGCGCTGCGCCGCACCGCCGACGCGTTCATCGCCCGCCTCGACGACCAGCGTCTCGTCTGCACCGAGCTGCGGGTCGCGCTCACCGGCGACCGCGGCGAGCACGGCGAGCGGGTGTGGCTGCACCCGGGGTCGTTCGACGCCGCGGCGGTCATCGACCGGGTGCGCTGGCAGCTCGCCGAAGACGACGCCCTCGCGAGCGGGGTCGTGCTCGTGCGGCTCGAGCCCGCCGCCGTCGAACAGGCCTCCCACCATGCGCCGCGCCTCGCCGGGTTCGGCTCGGGTCCCGACGAACGGGTGCACCACGCGCTCTCGCGCGTGCAGGCCATGCTCGGCCACCGCGGCGTGCTCACCCCGACGCTCGGCGGCGGGCGCTGGCTCGCCGAGCGCGAGGTGCTCGTGCCGTGGGGCGACCGGGTGGTGCTCGCTCGTGAACGGGGGCGCCCCTGGCCGGGGTCGCTGCCCTCGCCGCTGCCGGCGACGGTCTATCGTCCCGAGCGGGCGGCGGCCGTCGTCGACGTCGACGGTGAGACGGTCGGCGTCGACGAGCGCGGCATCCTCTCCGCCGTTCCCCACCAGCTCACGGTCGAGGGGCGCCGACTCGGAGTGACGTCGTGGGCGGGGCCGTGGCCGGTGATCGAACGCGAATGGGATGCCGCACGCCGCCGCATCGCGCACCGGTTCCAGATCGTCGACGCCCGCCAGAGCGCGTGGCTGCTGGTGTGCGAGGCGGGGGTCTGGTCGATCGAGGGGCGGTACGACTGATGGGCTGGCACAACCCGGCCGTGCCCTGGTCGGAGCTCGAGCGGGCGCTGAGCGACCGGCGGCGCCCCCGCGACACCCCGGCCGGCGCCGACGGCGGTGACAGCCCGGCGTGGTCGCACAAGCGCGGGCCCTACGTCGCCCCGCCGATCGAGCGGCCCGAGGCGGTCGTGCCCTACGCCGAGCTGCACGCGCACTCCTCCTACTCCTTCCTCGACGGCGCCTCATCGCCCGAGGAGCTCGTCGAGGAGGCGGAGCGGCTGGGGCTGCACGCGCTGGCGATCACCGACCACGACGGCTTCTACGGCATCGTGCGGTTCGCCGAGGCCGCCGAGCAGCGCAGCGTGCGCACCGTGTTCGGGGCCGAGCTGTCGCTCGAGCTCACCGCGGTGCAGAACGGTCGCGCCGACCCCGAGGGCACCCACCTGCTGGTGCTCGCGCGCGGACAGGAGGGCTACCACCGGCTCGCCGCCGCCCTCACCCACGGTCAGCTCACCGGGGCCGAGAAGGGCAAGCCCGTCTACGACCTGCCGACCCTGGCCGAGCAGGCGGACGGCGCCTGGACGATTCTGACCGGATGCCGCAAGGGCGCCGTGCGCTCCGCACTCGCCGCGGGCGGTGCACGGGCGGCGGCCGACGCCCTCGACACGCTGGTCGACCTGTTCGGCGCCGACCAGGTCGTCGTCGAGCTGCTCGACCAGGGCGGGGTGCGCGACAGCGCCGACAACGACCTGCTCGCCGCGCTCGCCGCCGACCGGTCGCTCGCGACGGTCGCGACCGGCAACGTGCACTACGCCGACCCTCGCACCCGCACCCTCGCGGCCGCCGTCGCGGCGGTGCGGGCGAACCGCAGCATGGACGAGCTCGACGGCTGGCTGCCGGCGCACGGCGGCGCGTTCCTGCGGTCGGGCGCCGAGATGGCGACCCGGTTCGCCCGGTACCCCGGTGCGGTCGCCCGCTCGGTCGTGCTCGCCGACGAGCTGGCGTTCCCGCTGCGTCGCGCGAAGCCGGCGCTGCCGAAGCTGCCGGTGCCGCCCGGACACACCCCCATGTCGTGGCTGCGGCAGCTGGTGTGGGATGCGGTGCCCGTCATCTATCCCCGGCTCGGCGACGACGACCGCCGCCGCATCGAGAACGAGCTGGCGGTCATCGAGCAGAAGGACTTCCCGGGCTACTTCCTCATCGTGCACGGCATCGTGCAGGAGGCGCGTCGCCGCGGCATCCTCTGCCAGGGTCGCGGCTCCGCGGCTAACAGCGCCGTCTGCTATCTGCTCGGCATCACCGCCGTCGACGCGATCTTCTACCGGCTGCCGTTCGAACGGTTCCTGTCGAGCCTGCGCGACGAGGAGCCCGACATCGACGTCGACTTCGACTCCGATCGGCGCGAGGAGATCATCCAGTGGGTCTACGCCACCTACGGACGTCACAACGCCGCCCAGGTCGCGAACGTCATCCAGTACCGGCCGAAGAACGCGGTGCGCGACATGGCCCGCGCCCTCGGCTACTCGCCGGGGCAGCAGGACGCCTGGTCGAAGCAGGTCGAGCGGTGGGGTGCGTCGCTCGACACCGGCGAGGGGCACGACATCCCCGATCAGGTCATCGAGTACGCCTCGGCGCTGCTGAAGGCGCCTCGCCATCTCGGCATCCACTCGGGCGGCATGGTGCTCACCGACCGTCCGGTGGGCGAGGTGGTGCCGATCGAGCATGCGCGGATGCCGGGGCGCACCGTCATCCAGTGGGACAAGGACGACGCCGCGTGGATGGGGCTCGTCAAGTTCGACCTGCTGGGGCTCGGCATGCTCGCGGCCCTGCAGTACTGCTTCGATCTGATCCGCGCCTCGACGGGGGAGGAGTGGACGCTCGCGACCCTGCCGAAAGAAGAGGCGGCGGTCTACGACATGCTGTGCCGGGCCGACTCGATCGGAGTGTTCCAGGTGGAGTCGCGGGCGCAGATGGGGCTGCTCCCGCGGCTGCAGCCGCGCTCGTTCTACGACCTCGTCGTCGAGATCGCGCTCATCCGGCCGGGGCCGATCCAGGGCGGGGCGGTGCATCCGTTCGTGCGCCGCAAGCTGGGCCGCGAGAAAGTGACCTACCCGCACCCGAAGCTCGAGCCGGTGCTCGCGCGCACGCTCGGCATCCCGATCTTCCAGGAGCAGCTCATGCAGATGGCCATGGCCGTCGGCGGGCTCACCGGCGAGGACGCCGACCTCATGCGGCGGGCGATGGGGTCGAAGCGGGGTCTCGAACGCATCGACTCGCTACGGGAGAAGCTCTACGCCGGCATGGCCGAGCACGGGCTCGTGGGCGACGATGCCGATGCGATCTACGCGAAGATCCAGGCGTTCGCGAACTTCGGGTTCGCCGAGTCGCACTCGCTGTCGTTCGGGCTGCTGGTCTACGCCAGCTCGTGGATCAAGCTGCACTACCCGGGGGCGTTCCTCGCCGGGCTGCTGCGCGCCCAGCCGATGGGGTTCTACTCGCCTGCGACCCTCACCGCCGACGCCCGGCGTCATGGCGTCGAGGTGCGCAAGCCCGACCTGCAGCTCTCGGGCGTCGAGGCAGGGCTCGAGCCGCTCGCCGGGGCGGATGCCGCGCCCGCCGCGCCCCCGGGTGACGCCGGGGCGGATGCCGCGCCCCGCCCCCTACCCGCCGACGATCGCATGCCCGCCGCACCGGCCGCGCGTCCCGCGCCGACCGGGCGCCCCGCGTGCGCCCACCGTGACCAGCCGCCGGTGGCGCCCTTCGACCCGGCGGCCCCCGATGAGAGCGCCGCTCATCGTCGCGACGGCGGGTTCGCGGTGCGGCTCGGGCTCGCGGCGATCCGCGGGATCGGCGCCGACGTCGCCGGGCGCATCGTGGCCGCCCGCGACGCCGGGGGGCTGTTCCGCGACATGCGCGACCTGGTGCGCCGCACGAGCATTACCGAGGCGCAGGTCGAGGCGCTCGCCACAGCCGACGTGTTCGCCTGCTTCGGGATGTCGCGGCGCGACGCCCTGTGGAGTGCGGGCGCCGCCGCGCAGGACCGCCCCGAGTACCTGCCCGACTCGATCGTCGCCGTGCAGCCGCCGCTGTTCTCCGACCCGTCGAGCTACGAGACGCTCGCCGCCGACCTGTGGGCGACGGGCATCTCGACCGACGACCACCCGATGACCCACTACCGTTCCGGACTCGACGCGCGCGGAGTGCTCACCTCCGCCGAGCTGCGCACCCACGAAGACGGTCGCCGAGTCGAGGTGGCGGGGCTCGTGACCCACCGGCAGCGTCCCGCGACAGCGTCGGGGGTGACCTTCCTCAACCTCGAGGACGAGCACGGCCTCGTCAACGTCATCTGCTCGGTCGGCGTCTGGAACCGTCACCGCACGCTCGCGCGCGACGCTCCCGCCCTCATCGTGCGGGGCATGCTCGAACGGTCGCCCGAGGGCGTCGCGAACATCCTCGCCGACCGTTTCGAAGACCTGAGAGTCGGCGTCGAGCATCGGTCCCGCGACTTCCGGTGACACCACGAGGGGGCGGATGC
>NZ_LMPK01000038.1:149676-152835 GCF_001423825.1 Microbacterium sp. Leaf351 | reverse complement strand
GGCGGCGTGTCCTGCCCGATCGTGATGGCCTGACCCGTCGGCAGCACGGCCGTCAGTGAGCTCAGGTAGACCTGGGCGTCGCCGCTGAGCGTCATGCTGTCGGCGGTGGTCGCGAGCGACGGGCCGGTGAACTGGCGCACCGTGAGCGAGAAGCCCTGCACCGTGACCGAGTCGGCGCTGATGCGGATGGCCGGCTCGAGCGTTCCGTCGACCGTGCGCACCGTGACGAGTGCGATGCCCTTGAGCCCCGTGAACGAGAGACCCTGCGCGCCCAGCTGCGCCGGGTACTTCGTGAGGGTCGGTGCGCCCTGGTCGAAGATCGCCTGTCCCCATGACGCGTTGGTCTGCGTCGGGGTGGTGGGCGTGCCCGGGGAGGTCGGCGTCGTCGGTGAGGTGGATCCGCCGCCGAGACCCGGCAGTGACGGCAGACCCGGCAGCAAGCTGCCCGAGGTCTGCGACGGCGACGGGGTCGGCGTCGGCGTCGGCGTGCTGCAGTTCATCAGCAGTGGGATGCACAGGCCGGTCGGGGCTTCGGGGGAGCGGGCGGCACCGACGGTCGCGGCGCCGACCACGAGGCATCCGACCACCGCGGCGGCCGCGATGGCAAGGCGATGGCGGATCATGATGCGCTCGCCGCCGTGATCTCGTCGATCGTCAGATCGGCGGTGGCGCCGTCCGCATCGCCCTCCTCCGCCGCAGCCTCCTCGTCCTGGCGGGTGGCCCGCTTCGCCTCGCGGCGGCGCAGGCGACGCTCACCGTCGGCGGGCACCCATGACACGGCGATCACGCCACCGACGGTGGAGACCACCATCCCGATGATGAAGCCGCCGAGGTTGACGCCGACGAGTGAGTAGATCGAGATCGCCAGAGCGATCACACCGTAGAAGATGCGATGCATGGGCATCGCGACGATCAGCACGCCCAACAGCACCAGGGCGACCGGGATGATGGTCGCCTGCAGCCCCGAGAAGCCGAGCTGCACCTGGATGTTGCCGAGGTCGAGCTGACCGGAGAAGAACATCTCCACGCCGCCGACAGCGATGAGGATCGCGCCGACGAGGGGCCGCCGGCGGGACCAGGCGGCGAAGCGGGCACGTCGAGTGGACATGGCAGCAGCCTCCGATCGGGTTCGAGGAACGGTGGTCATGGGGCTGCTCAGAAGCAGCCCTTCGACCCGTCGGTGATCTGCACGTGCATGTTGGCGAGGTTGAAGACGCCCGCCTGGGTGCTCCACGCGATCTGCTGCAGGTTCTTGATCGTGATGGTGTCGGCGTCCTGGGCGAACTCGCCCGCCGTGCCCTTCGCGTTCGTGTTCACCTGCGAGGCGTCGACGCCGATGCGGATGTTGCCGAACGACGAGTCGCCCTTGAGGTCGGTCATGCCGATCTGCAGGTCGGTCGCGGTGGCAGGGGTGCCCTCGCCGCCGGCGGTGACCAGCAGGCCCACCTTGCCGAGCGGGGTGTCGGTGATGACGGCCTGGCAGAGCGCCGTGAGCGACGCCGACTTGATGTTGGCGATCGCGACGCTGTGCTGGCCGCCCTTCGCGTCGGTGGCGACGCCCGAGTACTGGGAGAAGCCAGTGCCGGCGAGCTCGGTGGCGGAGATCTGGAACGAGCTGCCCGAGACCGAGAACGAGACGGGCACCTGGCCCTGGGCGACGCCGCCGGCGAGCACCGAGGTGACGACGGCGACCGGGACGGCGACGATGGCGATACGTCCTGCGCGCGAGCGCGCGATGTTGCGGAACTTCATTGTGTCCTCCGGGGGGTGAGGTGCAGCGTCATTGCTGCGGGGTGCAGCGGCTGTGCTGCGGGTGGTTCTGACACGATGATAGACACCATTGACTAATTGTCAATAAGGTGGACACGTTGGTGAGAAAGTCCTCACAGTCCGGGTGCGACGCCGATGGCGCGCCCGGAGGAGGGGAGGTGTCGACAGTATGGTCATAGCCATGGTCGGGGTGCGTCGTACGCGGTTGACGCCCGAGGAGCGACGGGAGCAGCTCACCGCCCTCGGTGTGGCATTCCTCGCCACGCGCCCCCTCGACGAGCTGACCATCGAGGTGCTCTCGGAGCAGGCCGGCGTCTCCCGCGGCCTCGTCTTCCACTACTTCGGCTCGAAGCAGGGCCTGCACCGCGACGTCGTCACCCTCGCCCGCGACGGCATGCTGCACGCGACCACCCCGCGCCGCGACCTCGCCCCGCGGGAGCGCCTGCACGACACCCTCACCCGCATCGTCATGTTCGTGCGCGAGCACAGCGGCGTCTTCGCCTCCCTGGTGCGCGGGTCGTCGAGCCGCGACGCCGAGGCGAGCCGGGTGGTCGACGAAGCCCGCGATGCGCAGGCCGCCCGCCTGCTGGAGGTCTACGGCGAGCTCGGCTATCGCGACACCCGGATGCTGCGGGTCGCCCTCCACTCCTGGGTCGTGTTCGCCCAGGAAGTGCTCCTCGACCTCGCCCTCGGCACCGGCACCCCGGTCGAGCAGATCGTGGCGTTCCTGGAGCAGAGCGTGGAAGGCGTCGTCGCGGCCGCACAGGGGGCCGCGGCATCCGAATCCGGCGGGTGAGGCGCCGCTAGACTCGGAGGGCCAGCCTCTGTAGCTCAATGGAAGAGCAGTTCCGTCCTAAGGAAACGGTTGGGGGTTCGAGTCCCTCCAGGGGCACCGCCGAAAAGAGGTCCGCATGACCCTGCCGCACCACCACGAACCCGCCGACCGCTCGCACCCTGCGTTCCGGCCGAACGCCGATCCGTTCTACGCGGTCGTGCGGGAGGGGCTGGGTGATCTCGTCGACGGTGAGCACTTCTGCGACGCCGTGGCGGAGGACGCCGAGTTCGAGTTCCGTTACGTCTTCGCCGGGTTCGGGCCCGTCATCCGCGGGCGCGCGGCCTACATGGACTGGTTCGCCGGCTACGACATGCAGATCGAGCGGGCCGACGGGCTGCAGGTCGCGCACGACGCCGACCGTGGCGTCGTGACGCTCGAATACGAGGTGCACGGACGCACGGCGGCGGGCCGCGCGCACGACAACCGGTTCTGCTCCGTCGTCACCCTCGTCGATCGACGCATCGTCGGCTGGCGCGACTACGTGGACTCGCTCGCCGTCGTCACGGCTCTCGGCGGCTGACGCGGGGCCGCGGCATCCGCCATGGGGATGCCGC
>NZ_LMPK01000038.1:145452-149632 GCF_001423825.1 Microbacterium sp. Leaf351 | reverse complement strand
CCCGGCGATCGTCTCGATCCGCGACGGGCCGTCGGGGCACACGCGGTCGATGACGGCGAGCGTCGACTCCGCCAGCGGTCGATCGAGCGCGGCGAGGTTCTCGCGTTGCCGGGCCGGGAATCTCGCCGTCGGCAGCGGGATCATCCCCCGAGCCGCCGACCAGGCGATCGCCAGCTGCGCCGGGGTGAGACCCTCCTCGCGTGCGGCGCGCACGAGCACCGGATGCCGCAGCATCCCGTCTCCGAGGCCCGTCGGATGCGCGGCGAGCACCCTGACGCCTCGGCCATCGAGGTCGCGCCGCAACTCGCGCTGGGGAGCGAGCGGGTGCACGACGATCTTGTCGACGGCCGGCCGATCTCCGGTCGCCTCGAGAAGGGCGTCACTCTCCGCCGCGCCGAACCCCGCGACACCCACGCGGCTGACGAGGCCTCGCACCCGGGCCTTCGCGAGAGAGTGCCAGGCCGCCAGCGAGCGCGCCGCCCCGATCCACGGCACCAGCATGAGATCGATGTGCTCCAGCTGGGTGCGCAGCAGAAACTCCTCGACGAACTTCGTCGCCTCGTTCGCGCTCGTGCGACTCGCGGGCAGCCGGGTCGCGACCGTGACGAGATCACGCGGGACGGCTGCCGCGGCAATCGCCGCGCCGACCGTGCCGTCGTTGTCGTAGTCAGGGTCGGTGACGATCAGGCGGAAGCCGTCGTCGATCGCCGCTGAGACGACATGGATGCCGCCGCTGCCCCGCACGCCCGCGACCGCCAGTCCGATCGGGGGGATGCTCGCCGAGGCGGGACGGGCGGGTGCGCTCATGGCGTCATCGCTGTCCGAACCTGCGCGCTGTCGACGATCTGCTCGAAGCTGACCACCCGGTCGGATGCCAGCCGCCAGATGTGCGCGACCCGCGCGGTGAACGGGCGCCCCGTCTCGCGGAAGGTGCCCGAGTACGTGCCGATGCCGACCTGCACATCGCCCGCGTCGACGAGCTCGTCGAGGTCGAAGCGATAGCCGTCGAAGTCGCGGGCGAGTGCGTCGAACACGTGGACGCGCACGGCGTCGGGGCCGACGTAGGTGCCCGCACGCGGGAACCCGGCCGCCTCGGTCCAGGTCGTGTCGGGCTCGATGGGGGCGAGCATCCCGGCGAGATCGCCGCCGGCGCTGGCCTCGTAGTGTCGCGTGATGATGTCGTGAGCGCGGCTCATGCGGGTGTCCTTTCGGTGGGTCAGACGGGCTCGACGTCGGGGTACACGACGTTGCCGAGCGGATAGATGTGGCCGCCCGCGAGGCGGTGGTCGGCGCCGCCGCCGGGCGCGGTGCCGAGGAAGATCCCCGTCGTGCGCAGCGCGTAGCCGAGGTCGTGCAGCCAGACGCTCGCGACCGGGATCACGAACTCGCGGAACGTGAACAGGTAGAGGCCGGAGTCGTCGAACTTCCACACCGACGACATGTCGACGTCGCCGTGCCCGCGCTGCTCGCCGTGGAGGCACTGCCAGCAGTAGCGCTCGCTCGAGAGGAACACGTGCTCGTACAGGTGCACGGGGCTGTAGCGCACGAGCTCGCGGAAGCCGATCAGATCGCGCGACGGCGCGGGCTTCACCCCCGTCACATCTTGTCCGACGACACGCCCCGCGGCGATCGTCTGCTGCACCTGCGGCATTCCCGGTCGCGGCTCGCCGATCACGGAGTGGATGATCAGTGCGCGACCGGTCGTCTCCGACCAGAACACCGTGATCGCGTCCTGAGACCGCGACGTGAGGGGCAGGTTGAAGAACACCACGTCGTCGCGCACACGCACCGCGTCGTACGGGTCCACCGTGCCATCCGGTGTGCTCAGAAGGGCTGCCGACCGCCACCGGGCGGTGCCATCGGCCAGGACGTCCACGGCGAGACCGATGCCGCCGTCGAACTCCCAGGCGATCGATCGTCCGGCGAGGTCGGCCTGCGGCATCCGATAAGTGTCGATTCCGGTCGCGAAGTCGTCGTATGACTTCCACGTGCCCTGGTCGGCATCGTGGGTCGTGCGCGAGACGGTGACGTTCTCGGAATGGGACATCAGTGACCTCCGGTGAGAGTGGGTGAGGGGGAGGGGATGAGGAGTACGGCCTTGATCAGCCCCTCCGTACGACCGCGAACGGCGGCGAGCGCGGTGCTCGCCTCATCGAGCGGGAAGATGTGGGTGATGAGCGAGGCGAACGGGAATCGCGCCTGATCGAGCAGCGTGATGGCGCGTTCATAGCCGCCCGCGGCAAGGAACGACGGCAGGATGTCGATCTCCCGGGTGAGGAGGTCCTCATCCGGTGCGATCGTGAGCGCCGCGCCGCCGCCACATGCCCCGGCGAGCACAACCCGACCGCCGCGCCGGACCAGACGGATCGCGTCCTGCTGCGCCGTGGGATTCCCGGCGCACTCGATGACCACGTCCGGACCGCCGGGGAGCAGGTGGCGAATCCGCGAGTGGAGCTCGGCCCCGCGCTCTGCGAGGGTGTCCGTCGCGCCGAACGAGCGTGCGAGCACCCGCCGCTCGGGGCGACCGCCGACGACGATGACGTGCCGGGCACCGGCCGCCGACGCAACCGCTGCGACGAGCAGACCGATCGGGCCCGGGCCGATGATCACGACGTCGTCGCCGAGGCCGACGCGACCGCGCTCGACCGCCCGCACCGCGACCGCGAGAGGCTCGGTGAGCACCGCGACGTCGTTCTGGAGCGTGGGCGGAAGCACGTGGATGACGCCCTCAGGGGGAACCACCAGGTGGGTGCCGTACCCGCCGGTGAAGGGCGAGAGCGTGCGGGGGATGTTCACGCCCATCTGGCGCCCCGCCGCAGGTGAGACCGCGGGATCGTCCCGCTCACAGAGGTTGCGACGACCCTCGCGGCATCGCGCGCACCGCCCGCAGGCCAGCAGCATCTCCACCACGACGCGATCACCGACGCGCAACCCCGGGCGGGCCGCCTCGGTGCCGATAGAGATCACCGTTCCGACGAACTCGTGACCGGGCACCAGCGGGAACGGGTCACCGATCTCGCCGTCGAGCAGGTGCAGATCGGTTCCGCAGATGCCGACGCGGTCGACGGCGACCACGACATCGGATGCCGCGGGCACGGGTGCCGGGCCGGTGACCGTGTCGATCATGCCGGGAGCGACGAACAGGACCTGCGTCGCCGTGCCGGTCGCGTCGTTCATGCGAGTGTCCTTCCCCGCGGCGCATCGTCGTGCCGCTGTGTGAAGGCTCGCGTGCCCGGACGCGGGGCGGTTGCGTCGGAGCGCGCAGATGTTGAATCGGCGCGCAGTGTGTCCCTCCCGGGGCGACGTCAGCGGCGGGTCATCCGGGACCGGAACTCGGACGGGGTCTCGCCGTAGACAGACTTGAACGTGCGCGAGAAATGGGCCACGTCGGCGAACGACCAGCGGGCGGCGATCGCCGTCACGGTCATGTCCGCGAAGTCCGGGTCGGCGAGTTCGTCGCGGCATCGCTCGATGCGGCGCAGCCGGATGTAGGAGCCGACGCTCATCCCCTCGGACTGGAACAGCGAATGCAGATAGCGCACCGAGATGAAATGGGCGTCCGCGATGAGCGACGGCGTGACGCCCGGGTCTTCGAGCACTGCGTCGATGTACGAGTAGATCCGATCGATCAGCCGTTCGCCGCCAGCGCCCTCCGTCGCCGGCAGCGAGTCTCGCAGCAGGATATTGACGAGGTCGACCGCATTGCGCGCCAATCGCCAGCCTGTCGCGGTGCTGACCGCCTCGAGTCGCCCGGCCAGTTGCAGGAGCACGCCGCCGACCATGCTCCCCAGGTGGTCGTCCTTGCCCAGCGCAGTCGCCGTCAGCCGGGCGATGCGATCGTCGGACAGGTCGACGAGCCGCTTGGGGAACATGGCGACGATCGTGCGGATCGATGAGTCGTCGAATGCGAGCGTGTACGGACGAGTCGTGTCATAGACGGCGATGTCGCCCGGTGACAGCACGACGTCGCGGCCGTCCTGGCAGATGAAGCCGGAGCCTTCGACCATCAGGCTCACCTTGTAGCTCGGTTCGGACTCCGACTCGGCGACGAGGCGGCGTGTGCGCTCGACCACATGCGGATCGGCGGCGATCTCGACGATCTTCAGGTCGCGCAGCTCGGCGCTGCGCGCCGCGGCGTGGAAATGGTGCGGGCGCCGACTGGAAACCTGCAGGGGGACGA
>NZ_LMPK01000038.1:144685-145440 GCF_001423825.1 Microbacterium sp. Leaf351 | reverse complement strand
GGCGTGGAGCATTCGGGGTTACCTCCAACGAGTCGCGGTCGCCGGTGACCGCGTGGTCTGCATCGTATATGACCGACGACGTCGCGGCTACGGCGCCTGGAAGACGTTGTGCACGCACGTGCAATGCGGGTGCCTCGCCGTTCTACGGCCCCCGCGCCGGTATTGCGAGGCTGTCCGCGACGCAGCTGTCCCTCGCGTCGCATCTCGTACGAAGGAGTACACCCATGAATCGCACCATGCGGGCACTGCTCGCGGTAGCGGCGACAACAGCTGTCATCGCTCTCGCGGGATGTGTTGCCGACACCTCTGCGTCCCCCACATCCGGCGGCTCGGCGGCCGCCGGGACGGCCGCGTGCGGCCTCGGCAACGGCCAGAAGGCCACCGGAACCCCGATCAAGGTCGTCGCCATCGCCACCGAATCCGGCGGCGTCGACTTCTCGTCCTCCCCGAATTCGGCCAAGGCCTACTTCGACTGCATCAACGACAACGGCGGGATCAACGGCCGCCCGATCTCCTACCAGGTCGGAGACGACGCTCTCGACCCCACCAAGACGGCGCAGATCGCGACCGGCTATGCGTCCGACTCCTCGATCGTGGCCTCGGTGGGCGACGCCTCGTTCGTCGGCTGCCAGCAGCAGAACGACGCCTACAAAGCGGCGGGGCTCTACTCGATCCTCGGCGTCGGGGTTCCGCAGTCCTGCTTCTCGTCGTCGAACCTCGCGCCCGTCAACGCCGGACCCCGCATCTCCGCCCTC
>NZ_LMPK01000038.1:144274-144660 GCF_001423825.1 Microbacterium sp. Leaf351 | reverse complement strand
CCCCGGGCAACGGCGACTGGGTGGCATCCGGAATCTCGGCCTACGCGAAGTCGAAGGGTATCGATCTCGTCGGCAATGTGCTCTCCGACCCGAACGAGAGCAACTGGCTTCCGCTCGTGAGCCAGATCTCCTCGAGCGGCGCGACGAGCCTCGTCATCGCGGACCCGGCGCCGATCACCGCGTCGATCCTCACCGCGGCCGAGCAGCAGGACGCGAAGGGGTCGATCCAGTGGTCGTGCACGGCATCCTGCTACGACAAGCAGTTCGGGCAACAGATCGGCCAGTACTGGGACGGCTTCGTCGCCAACTCCGAGCTGCAGCTCGTCACGACCACGACCGGCGCCGACCAGACCCTCTGGAAGGCCGTGATGGACAAGTACGCGGCC
>NZ_LMPK01000038.1:140101-144253 GCF_001423825.1 Microbacterium sp. Leaf351 | reverse complement strand
CCCTCATCAAGCAGTTCCCGGATCCGTCGAAGATCACCCGCGACACCGTCTCGCAGGCGCTCCTCGGAATCAAGGGCTTCTCCTCCGACCTCCTGTGCGCCCCGTGGTACTACGGCGTCGCCGACCAGCATCACGCCAACCACGCGACCCGCATGGCAAAGCTCGTCAACGGCGAGTGGCAGGAGCTCGAGGGCTGCCAGAACGTGACGGACCCCGAACTGACCTCGATCGAACAGGCCGAGCAGTCCCAGGGTCTTCTGACGGGGAACTGATCACACCATGAATCTGCTGCCCTTCCTCGTCGCCGGCCTCGTGATCGGTTCGGTGTACGCCCTGTCCGGAGTCGGGGTGCTCGTGCTCTACCGCACGACCGGCGTCCTCAACTTCGCCCACGGCGCCATCGGTGCGTTGGCCGCGATGCTGCTGTGGCAGCTGGTTCCCACCCAAGGACGTCTGCAGCCCGCGATCGGGATCGCCGTGTGCATCCTGATCGCGGCTGCGGCCGCCCTGCTGTTCGGGCTGCTCGCCGGCCCCTATCTCGCGCGCATCGACGAGCTGCGCAAGGCGATCGCCACCCTCGGTTTCGCCCTCGTCATCATCGGCGTGCTGCTGTTCACCTGGAACGACAAGGCCCGCACTCTGCGGCTCGACACCAGCTCGATCGCGATCAACGTCGGCGGCAGCCGCGTGAACCTCACGCAGATCATCTGCCTCCTGCTCGCCGTGCTCGTCGTCGTCGCCACGGTGCTGGCCTTCCGCTACACGAGCATCGGCATGTCGATGCGAGCGCTCGCCAGCGACCGCGAGCTCGCCTCGGTCGTCGGCACGAACGTGCGACTCGTCGAGAACGTCGCCTGGGCGCTGTCGGGCGCGATCGCCGGAGCCTCCGGCATCCTTCTCGCCAACCAGACCCGCCTGGAGCCCGCCTTCCTGACCTTCCTCATCATCCCCGAGCTCGCGGCCGTCGTGATCGGACGCTTCTCCTCACTGTGGCTCACGCTGGTCGGCGGACTCGTGATCGGTGTCCTGCAGACCCTCGCGTCGGCGTGGGAGCCGATCACCGCCTACGCGACGATCGTCCCCTTCCTCATCGCCACCGTCGTCATCCTCATCGGCCGACGTCGCGTGCTGACCATCGGAGTGGTGCGCTCATGATCTCCTTCCTCGCCCGCCGAAACACCCGTGTCGGCGCGATCGGCCTCCTCGTGGGCCTCGCGCTGGCGGTGGTCATCCCGTTCCTCCCCGGTATCGGCCAGGGGTCCGGCCTCTTCGCGCTCACCGCATGCGCGATCTACTCGCTCGCCGCCCTCGCCGCCGGCATCCTCTACGGGCGCCTCGGACTCGTGTCGCTCATGCAGATCGCCCTCGTCGCTGTCGGCGGATGGGTGACGCTGCGCCTCTACTACGCGACCGATCTGCCGTTCGAGCTGGTCGCGGTGGCGGCGGCCGTCGTCACGGCGCTCATCGGAACGCTCCTGAGCCTTCCCGCTCTCAAGCTCTCGGGACTCTCCCTCGCGATCGTGACCCTCATGATCGCGGGCGGCATCCAGGTCGTCATCACGGCGACCGGGTTCCCGAACGGCGGAACCGGGTTCCTCGGGCGTCTCCCCGCCGGCACGGTTCCCGACACCATGCCGCGGCCGACCTGGGGTGCCTCGGACGATGCCTACTTCCGGTATGTCGCGGTGGTCGTCGCGGTCGTGTTCCTCGCTGTCTGGTGGCTCCTGTCCTCCCGGGTGGGACGCGCCTGGGCGGCGATCCGGCAGGGTGAGGCGGGCGCCATCACCCTCGGCATCCCGGTGACGCGTTATCGCATTCTGGCCCTCCTGATCACCAGCTTCATCACCGGTCTGTCGGGGGCGCTCCTCGCGGCCAACACGGGGGTGCTCGACTCCACCGGGACGACCTTCAGCGCGCAGCAGTCCGTGCTGCTGTTCGCGACGGTGCTCATCGGCGGCACGTTCTCACTGAGCGGCGCCGTGATCGGCGGCATCTTCTTCTACGGCGTGCCCGTGCTGCTCCAGGCCTGGGGAGTGAGCGGCGATCTCGTGTTCATCATCCTGGGCCTCGGCACGATCCAGGCCATCACGACCAATCCGATCGGCATCGCCGGCTCGGTCGCCGCGCTGGCGCGTCGATGGCGAACACCGCGCCGTGCCTCACGTGCACGCGAGGTGACCGCATGAGCCGCCTCGTCATCGATCGCGTCACCGTGCGCTATGGGGGCGTCACCCCGCTCGACGCGGTCAGCCTCGAGTTCGAGGACGGCGTCTGCGGGATCATCGGACCGAACGGTGCCGGCAAGACCACGACCTTCAACGTGCTCTCCGGGTTCGCCATCCCCGCGGAGGGGAGTGTGCACATCGACGGGGAGTCGCTGCTGGCCGTGCCGCGGCATCGTCGCGCCCGCTGGGGGCTGCGCCGATCGTTCCAGCAGGAGCAGGTGATCCGGTCGTTGACCGTGCGTGAGAACCTCCTCCTCGCGGCGGAGAACTCGGGCGCGACCCGAGCGTCGGTCGACGCCGCGCTCGACTACGTGGGCCTGGATGGGCGGGACCGACTCGGGAGCGACCTCACGATCCTCGAACGGCGTCTCGTCGAGATCGCCCGCTGCGTCGTCGGCGAGCCGCGTCTCGTGCTGCTCGACGAGCCCGCCGCCGGTCTCGATCCGGCCGAGTCGGAGATGCTCCTCGGGGTGATCACCGGGATTCCGGCGACGACCGGCGCGCTGGTCCTCCTCGTCGACCACGACATGGATCTCGTGCGTGCCGCGTGCGCGACCGTCGCGGTGCTCGACTTCGGGCGCCGCATCGCGGCCGGGTCAACGGCCGAGGTGCTCACGTCCCCCGACGTCCGCAAGGCGTATCTCGGTATCGAGGAGGAGAAGGCATGAGCGAGCAGCTGGCGATCCGCGACCTCACGATCCGTCGTGGCGGGCGCGAGGTGGTGCGCGGTGTCGATCTCACCGTCCCGCGCGGCGAGGTGACGGCGCTGCTCGGGGCGAACGGGGCGGGGAAGTCCTCGCTCGTGCTGGCGGTCGCGGGGCTGCTGCGCGACATCCGCGGCGACATCGAGCTCGACGGCCGGGCGATCCGCGGGCTGCGTCCGAACCGGGTGCGGCGGGCGGGTCTCGCGACCATGCAGGAGGGCCACCGCGTCTTCACCGACATCTCGGTCGCCGACAACCTGAAGATCGCGGCTGTCCTCCTGCCGCGGCGCGACCGCGGTGCCGCCGTCGAGGAGATGCTCGACATCTTCCCCGAGATGCACGGGTTCGCCGACCGTGCGGCGGGCTCGCTCTCGGGCGGACAGCAGCAGATGCTCGCGCTCGCAAGCGCGCTCGCCGCCCGCCCCGAATACCTCGTCATCGACGAGATGTCGCTCGGACTGGCGCCGGTGATCGTCGCGCGTCTCGTACCGGTCCTGCGCAGCGTCGCCGCGCGCGGCGTCGGCATCCTTCTCATCGAGCAGTTCACCCATGTCGCGCTCGATCTCGCGACCTCGGCCGTCGTGCTCGCGCAGGGGGAGGTCCCCCTCCGTGAGAGCGCGGCGACGCTGCGCGATCAGCCCGAGCAGCTCGCGGCCGCCTACCGACTCACCGAAGCAGAGGAGCAATCATGACCCACTACCCCTACATCGTCGTGGGCGCGGGGACCTCCGGATCGATCGTCGCCCGCCGACTCGCCGACGCCGGCAAGCGGGTGCTGATCGTCGAGGCGGGCCCCTCCAACCGCACCGAGCTCGTGCAGGACCTCAGTCACATCCCCGACCTCTGGCACACCGAGCGTGACTGGGACTACTACACGGCACCGCAGGCGCACGCGGCGGGCCGCCGCATCCATCTGCCGCGCGGGCGGGTGCTCGGCGGGTCCCATTCCCTGAACGCCGCGATCTGGGTGCGCTGCCTGCCGTCCGACTTCGATGGCTGGGCGGCGGACGGATGCCCCGGCTGGGCCTGGGCGGACGTCGAACCGGTCTACCGGCGCATCGAGGGCTGGCGCGGCGCGCCGGATCCCGCGCGCGGCACAGAGGGGTTGCTCCCGATCGAGGAGAACCAGCCGATGCATCCGATTCAGGAGTCGATCATCGACGCCGCCGTGGAGTGGGGGCTCGAGCGCAACCCCGACTACAACTCGGGGTCGATCGAGGGTG
>NZ_LMPK01000038.1:136936-140092 GCF_001423825.1 Microbacterium sp. Leaf351 | reverse complement strand
CCCGGCCGTCGCTGCCGGAACGCTCGATGTGCGCACCGGGGTCGTCGTGCGGCGGGTCATCGTGGCGGACGGCCGTGCCACGGGGCTCGAGATCGAGTTCGACGGTCAGCTCGAGGTTCTGACGGCGGATGAGATCGTGCTGGCCGGGGGAACGTTCGGCTCGGCCGAGGTGCTGCTGCGCAGCGGCATCGGCCCGGCCGAGCAGCTCGCCGACCACGGCATCCCGCTGGTCGCCGACCTTCCCGTAGGCAAGAATCTCCACGACCACTATCTGGTGCCCGTCATCTTCGGCACCGAGCGGCCGGTCGAGGCGCCCGCCCCCCATCGCTCGGTCACGCAGAGCCACTGGTTCTGGAAGTCGGATCCCGCCCTCGCGGTGCCCGACACCCAGCCGATCACGTTCAGCGTGCCGATGCTCGAACCCGACATGTCGTTCGAGGGCACCGGGTTCACGCTCATGGCCGGGCTCGTGACGACCCACAGCCGTGGCGAGGTCACGCTCGCCGACGCCGGGGACCCTGCCGGCATCCGCATCGATCCGCACGTGCTGGAAGATCCGCGGGATCTCGCGAGCATCCTCGCCAGCGTGCGCCAGTGCCTCGAGGTGGGTGCGCAGCCCGCACTCGCCGACGCGTGGGGGGCGGCGGTCGTCTACCCTGCACCCGGCGCCGGCGACGATGCGCTGATCGCCTACATCCGCGAGCACGTCATCACCTACCACCACCAGGTCGGCACGTGCCGGATGGGCTCCGACGACCGTGCCGTGGTCGATCCGACGCTGCGCGTGCGCGGCGTCGCCGGTCTCACCGTGGCCGATGCGTCGGTCATCCCGACGGTCACCACCGGCAATACCAACGCTCCGGCCGCAGTCATCGGCGAGAAGGCGGCAGACTTCCTGCTCGCGTCAGCCGACGCGCCCGTCGCGGTCACCAACGCCGCCGTCTGAGCGCACCCGATCTCGAGGAGATGAGAACGATGAACCCCCTTCTGCAGCGCGTCAGCGTCGACGGCGGACGCCCGATTCCGGATGCCGCGACCGGCGAGACCATCGGCTACGCCCCCGAGCACGTCGTGAACGACCTCGAGGCGCTGATCACGAGGGCACGCATCGCGCAGCCGGCATGGGCAGCACTACCCGCCAGCGAGCGCGGCGCGCTGCTGCATGCGGCGGCCGAGCGGGTCGCGCTCGTCGCCGACGAGCTGGCCGACGCGGTCTCGCGCGAACAGGGAAAGCCGCTCAACGGCATCGGCGCCCGCGTCGAGGTGGGGGCGGTGCAGGGCTGGCTCCATGTGAACGCCGACCTCGAGGTGGCCCCCGAAGTGCTCGTCGACGACGCCGAGAACTACTCCGAGCTCATCTACAAGCCGGTCGGTCTCGTCGGCGCGGTGGGTCCGTGGAACTGGCCGCTCATGATCACGATCTGGCAGATCGCCCCGGCGCTGAAGATGGGCAACGCGGTCATCGTGAAGCCGTCGGAGTACACACCGCTGAGCGTGCTGGCGCTCGTCAGCATCTTGAACGAGGTGCTTCCCGAGGGGGTGCTGCAGGTCATCTCGGGCGGCCGGGCGGTCGGTGCGGCGCTGACGTCGCACCCCGCCTTCGGGAAGATCATGTTCACCGGTTCGACCGCGACGGGCAAGGCTATCGCCGCGGCATCCGCTCAGAACCTCACTCGGCTCACGCTCGAACTCGGCGGAAACGACGCCGGCATCGTGCTTCCCGGCACCGATATCGACGCCCACCTCGACGCGCTGTTCTGGGGCGCGTTCATCAACACCGGGCAGACGTGCGCCGCGCTCAAACGCCTGTACGTGCATGAGTCGCAGTACGAGCAGGTGCTCGACGCTCTCGCCCGCAAGGCCGCCGCAACCCCGATGGGGCGCGGCGTCGACGAGTCGAACGAGCTCGGTCCGCTGCAGAACGCGATGCAGTTCGACATCGTCGCGCGCCTCGTCGACGACGCGCGCGCCCGCGGACGCCGCATCGTGACCGGCGGCTCGCCCGCGCCACATCTCGGGCGCACGTTCTTCGAGGCGACGATCGTCGGCGACGCTGTCGACGGCGACCCGATCGTCGACGAGGAGCAGTTCGGGCCGGTGCTTCCGGTGATCCGCTACGACACGGTCGAGTCGGCGATCGCGTCGGCCAATCGACTGGATGCCGCACTCGGCGCGTCGGTGTGGGGCGACGATCCCGCGCAGACCCGTGAGGTGGCGCTGCGGCTCGAGGCCGGCACCGTGTGGATCAACAAGCACGGCGGGATCCACCCGATGGTGCCGTTCGGCGGCATCAAGGGATCGGGATACGGCATGGAGTTCGGGTTCGAGGGGCTGAAGTCCGTGGCGGTGCCGGTCGTCATCACGTCGCGATGAGCGTCATGCGCACCGCTCTCGTCACCGGCGCGGGCCGGGGCATCGGCCGCGCGTGCGCGCTCGCGCTCGCCGAGACGGGGGTGGCGGTGCTGGTGACGGACCGCGATGGCGATGCCGCGGACGCTGTGCGTGCGGAGATCGCGGATCGGGGCGGCGTGGCGCTGGCCCAGGCGCTCGACACGACTTCGACTGAGGAGCACGCGCGCGCCATCGACCTCGTGCGCGCGCACTGGGGCGGGCTGGACGTGGCGGTGAACAACGCCGGGATCACGCAACCGGCGACGGACACGGCGGACATCTCGCCGGCGCAGTGGCGCCGCGTGCTCGACGTCAACCTCGATGGCGTCTTCTACGGCGTGCGCCTCCAGCTCCCCGCCCTGCTCGAGCGCGGCGGGGGAGTGATCGTCACGATCTCCAGCCTCGGCGGTGTGCGGGGGCTCGTCGGGATGTCTCCCTATGCGGCCGCGAAGCACGCGATCAACGGCCTGATGAAGACGGTCGCACTCGAGTACGGAAGTCGCGGTGTCCGGGCGTTGGCTGTCGGGCCGGCCTACGTCGCCACCGGTCTCGAGCGCAACCTGCCCGCGGACGTGCAGGCGAGCCTGCCCGGCCTGCACGCACTCAACCGCATCGGCCAACCGGAGGAGATCGGGGCGGCCGTCGCCTGGCTCGCCAGTCCGGCGGCAAGCCTCATCACAGGGTCGTACATCCCCGTCGACGGCGGCTACCTGGCGCGCTGATCGGCTGAGCGCCGCCAGAGAGCGCACGGCGGGTCGCCGCGAA
>NZ_LMPK01000038.1:131361-136931 GCF_001423825.1 Microbacterium sp. Leaf351 | reverse complement strand
CCTCCCGCTCAGCCCCCGCCCGCCTGCAGGAGGTGCGCGTTGCGCTGCCGGATGAGTCGGCGCAGGTACGGCACGAGCACGAGGCGCTCGGCGACCGCGCCGAAGACGGGGGAGGTGACCTCGATCACGTCGGTCATCACCGTCCCCGCGCCGTCGTGCTCGAAGAGGTGTTCGTGCCGGAACCGCCGGAACGGCCCGCTGACCTGTTCGTCGACGAATCGGTGCGGTCGATCCAGCGAGCTGATCCGGGAGGTCATCGTGATCCATACGCCGAAGTGGCGTGCGCGCCATGTCACGGTCTCGTCGAGCCCGATGCGTCCGGAGGTGGTTCCGGCGATGGCGCGCTCACCGGCGTCCGCCATCGACGCGAGGTGCAGGTCGATGCTGAGGGAGAGGTCGAAGCGGTCGTCGACGGGCACATCGGTGCGAGTGACGATGGTGAATCCGGATGCCACGTCCCGCCGCCCGCTCAGCCCGCCAGGGCGGCGTCGATGAGGGTCGCCGCCGCGGCGCGGGCCTGCGCCGCGGCATCCGTTGTTCCGGCGATGGCGGCTGTGGTCTGGGCGCCCTCGGCGAGGATCGCGAGCTGCGGGGCGAGGGTCGCGGGCGCACCGGCGTCGGCGACGAGCTCGGCGACGTACCGCTGGAAGTCGATCTTGTGCTCGCGCACGGTCCGGGCGACGGCCGGGTTGGCAGCTCCGAGCTCGGCGAACGCGTTGATGAACCCGCACCCGCGGAAGTCGGCCTCGTCGAACCAGCCGGCGAGGTAGTCGTAGACCGCGAGCAGCCGCTCGCGCGGGTCGCTGATCGCGTCGACCGCGCCGGTGACGCCGTCCGTCCACATGCCGTGGCGCTTGTCGAGCACGGCGAGGATCAGGTCGTCCTTCGACGCGAACTCCTTGTAGAGGGCCCGCAGTGAGACACCGGCGGCGTCGCGCACGGCGTCCATGCCGACCTGGCCGATGCCGCGCGTGTAGAAGAGGCCGTCCGCGGCGTCGACGATGTGCCCCCGAACCTCATCGCTCATGAGGGCAGTCTACTTGACAGTGAGAACGAGCGTTCTCTACAGTGGGGATCACGCGATGAGAACGAGCGTTCTCACTCTCTCGACCCCGAGACGCGCCCCACGAAGGAGACACCGGATCATGGCTGGAAACCCCCACAAGCTCGCCCTCGAGCCCGCCGCGCAGGCGTTCGTCGACGCCACCAGCGAGCCCCCGTTCCTCTACCAGCTCGCCCCCGCCGACGGTCGCGCCGCCGTGGACGGCGTGCAGGACGAGCCCATCGAAGAGCCCGAGATCGACGAGGAGTGGGTCGAGATCGCCGGCGGACCCTCGGGTTCGGTGAAGGTTCGCATCGTGCGCCCCGCCGGCGCCACCGGTGTGCTGCCGGTCGTGCTCTACACGCACGGCGCGGGCTGGGTCTTCGGCGACGCGCACACCCACGACCGTCTCGTGCGCGACCTCGCCGTCGGTGCCCGTGCGGCCGTCGTGTTCCCCGAGTACGACCGTTCGCCCGAGGTGCGCTACCCGCACGCCATCGAGCAGGTCTGGGCGACCGCGCAGTGGATCGTCTCCGACGGGGCATCCCATGACCTGGATGCCGCCAAGCTCGCCGTTGCCGGCGACTCGGTCGGCGGCAACATGACCGCCGCGCTCACCCTCCTCGCCAAGCAGCGCGGGGGCGTCTCGCCGGTCGCGCAGGTGCTCTTCTACCCTGTCACCGACGCCGCGTTCGACACGCCGTCGTACGAGACGTTCGCCGAGGGATACTTCCTCGCCCGCGACGGCATGCGCTGGTTCTGGGACCAGTACACGACGAGCGAGAGCGACCGCGCCCAGATCACCGCGTCGCCGCTGCGCGCCGAGCTGTCCGACCTCGCCGGCCTTCCGCAGGCGCTCGTCATCACGGCAGAGGCCGATGTGCTGCGCGACGAGGGCGAGGCCTACGCGGCGAAGCTCCGCCAGGCGGGCGTTCCCACGACCGCCGTGCGCTACCAGGGCATCGTGCACGACTTCGTCATGGTGAACTCCCTGCACGCCACGCAGGCCGCGACAGCCGCGGTCGCTCAGGCGGTCTGGTTCCTGCGTCAGGCGTTCTCGGCGTAACGCGGGGGAGGTTCCGACGGATCGCAGTAGAGTCGGCGGTGACCAACGGAGGTTTCCGGGCGGGGGGATCGAAGGGGGACGCATGGACACGGTCGTGCTCATCGCCGTTCTCTTCGTCGTCAGCGCCGTGGTCTTCGCGATCGTCGGAACCTCCTCGACCCGCGCCGCGGGAGCCGCAGCGGATGCGCAGCGGCTCATCCGGGCGGCCGGCGCAGCCGGCGTCGCCGCCGTCGCGTCGACGCTGCTCTATCTGCTCTACGCGGCCACTCCGGCTCTCACGACACTGATCCTCGGTGACGTGGCCATGGTCACCGCTCCGGCGCTGATCTGGTTCGCGCTGCCGGCACCGAGAGCGGTGCGCACTGCGCGTGCCGCCGTCTCGGTGGCGTTGCTTCTCACGGTGTGGATGACGTCGGCCACGGCGCCGGTCGCCACCTCGGTGCTGGTCAAGACGATTGCGCTCGTCGTGATCACGGCCGGGGTGGCGATCGCCGTGCGGCGACGCGAGATGCGCGGCCGGCCCGGCGCGACGACGCTGTTCGCCACATTCGCGGGGTACGCCCTGTACTCGCTCGTGCGTGTGGTGCTCGGGATCGTCGCCGTCACCGGCGCGGCCCCGATCTCGAGCGACCTGTCGACGAACCTCACCAGCCTCGCGGGTGTGGCCGCGGTCATCGGAACGGGCATCGGATGCGTGCGCTTCGCGCGCACGAACCCCTCCTCGCGGGTCGCGCGGCCGGCGGCGCGGCTCGCCGGTGACGCAACGGCGACCGCGTGGACCGTGCGCGTCGCCGCTCCCGGGTCGCCCGATGAGCCTCCCCTCGGAGCAGCCGAGCTGCTCGGAGCCGTGAAGGACCTGGATGCCGCGGCCACCCCGCACCCGAGCGGCCACGTCGTGTTCCGCTCGACGCTTCCGCCCGACGCCGTGCGCGACATCCTCGTTCAGCGACTGGCACTCGCCGCGCACATCCCGCGCAGCGACGTGGCGAGCAGACTCACGATCGAGGCCGGGCCGGAGCCCGGCGCTGCGGGGGGTTCCGCCCCGGAGTGAGGCGCGACATCCTCAGTCTCATCTGGGAACCGCGCCGCTACCGTTCGCCGAGGACGCGCACGGGGCGCGACGGAAGGGACCTGTCATGAGCGCAGGATCGACGCGTACGGCACCGTTCGGACTCGACCTCCCGATGGGGCGTGCTCAGCCGTCGGCGGTGCGCACGGTGATCGCGATCGTCGTCGCCGTGGTCGGCTCGATCGCCGCATGCGCCGTGCTCGCCGCGCTCGGGCCGATCGTGTTCCCGCGCACCGCCGGCTATGAGCACTACGCCTTCGCGGACTACGCCAAGCTCACGACGATCGGCGTGATCGGGGCCGGCATCGGCTGGCCGATCGTGACCCTCTTCTCGACCCGCGCCGCGCGGCTCTATCTCTGGCTCGCGATCATCGTGACCGTCGTCTCCTTCGCCCCCGATCTCTGGATCTGGTGGAAGGGTCAGGACGGCCAGGCGGTGTTCGTGCTGATCGTCATGCACGTGGCCGTCGCGGCGGTCACCTACCCGGCGATGGTGCTCATCGCGCCGCAGCGCCGCCGCGCCTGACGACGCGAGGTCATCCGCAGGCGCGCGATAATCGCCGCATGTACGGGGAACGGTATGAACGCTGGCGGCGACTGACGGAGTGGCCGCTCACGGCGGGCGGGAGCCTCTTCCTGCTGCTGTACGCCATCAATGTGCTCGCGCGCCCGACGGGCGGAGTCGCGATCGGTGTCACCGCGTTGCTGGTGGCGACGTGGCTGTTCTTCTTCGTCGACTACGTCGTGCGACTGGTGCTCGCCGAGCAGCGACGCCGGTGGTTCGTGCGACATCTGCTCGATCTCGCGGTCGTCGTGCTGCCGATGTTCGGCACGCTGGAGGTCATCCGGTACCTCATGGTGTTCGCGCTGATCCAACGAGGCACGGGGTCGATCCTGCGGGGGCGCGTGATCGTGTACGCGGCGGGCACCACGGCGCTGACGGTGTTCGTGAGCGCGCTCGCCGTGTACGACGTCGAACGCGGAAGCCACGGGCCGATCGTCACGTTCGGCGACGCGATCTGGTGGGCGTGCACGACGATCACGTCGGTCGGCTACGGCGACTACTACCCGGTGACGACCACCGGTCGCATCGTGGCGATCGCGCTGATGGTGGGCGGCATCGCGCTCATCGGCGTCGTGACCGCGACCATCGCCTCGTGGATCATCGAACGCGTGGCGGCGTCCTCTCTCGCACCTCCCGTGCCGGCAGAGCTCGTCGCGCAGCTGCGGGACGAGATCGCGGCGCTCCGCGCCGAGCGACAGGCGGATGCCTCGGCCGCGCCGCCGTCCGCCGGCGTCACGCGGGTCGTCGACCCGCCGGCATGAGCGGTCAGTTCACGCAGGGGAGCACGCCGGATTCCATGGGCTGCTGCGAGTTCGTGTAGGTCTGCGAGGTCGGCGCCGGAGTGGGCGCGGCGGATGCGGTCGAGCTCGACGTCGCCGTGGGCGCGGGGGTCGCTGTGGCGGTGGGCGGGTTGATGAGGTTCTGCACGATGGCGGCGATCTTCGTCTGGTCGACGATGTTGACGCTCTGACCGTCGATGGTGCCGAACTTCTCGATCGGGAGGGTCTGGAACGTGATGTCGCCTCCGGCCAGCCGCTGCGCGTCGCTCGCGAGACTCAGCAGGTCGAACCCGGAATCGAGTGCGACGTACTGCTTCGCGGTGTCGATGAGCGTCTGCAACGTGCCGAGGTTCGTGAAGGTCTGCGTCTGCTTGAGCTTCAGCGCGAGCGAGACCATGAACGCCTGCTGGCGACGTGTGCGGTCGAGGTCGGTGAGGAAGACGTTCTTGTACTGCGTATCGCGGCGCTGGCGCACGAAGGCCATCGCCTGCGAGGCATCCAGCTGCTGCACGCCAGCGGGGAAGTTCGCGCCCGAGTAGTAGTCGGCGGTCGCGTGGTTGAGGCAGACGGTGATCGGCTGAACGGCCTGGGCGACGCGATAGAACGCCGCCATCGTCACCTCGACGAAGTGGTCGATGCGCACCCCGCCGAGGAACTGCGAGACGGTCTGGATCTCTGCTTCGCGGGCGTCGTCGCGCGCCTGCTGGTAGGCGGTCGCCTTCGGCGTGCCCTTCGCGAGCAACGCGTTGTACGAGGCATCCAGTGTGCGGCCGTAGTCCTCCTTGATCTTGCCGTGCGTGACGCCGGCGGGCTTGTTCGCGTAGGCCACGTAGTCGTCGCGGGGGATCGATACACCGACCGCGGGGCCGCCTCCGGCGGGGATGTGGATGTACATCAGCACGTTGGTGTTGTAGCCGCCGACGCTCTCGTCCTCCGCGTGGATGGCGTTGTAGATGTCCTGCGGGTAGGGGTTGCCATCCTCATCGACGCGGCTGTCGAGGCCCATCACGAGGATGTTGACCTCGCCGGTGTTCTGCGCGACGCCGCCG
>NZ_LMPK01000038.1:120676-131346 GCF_001423825.1 Microbacterium sp. Leaf351 | reverse complement strand
CCGCGGCGACGATCACGGCGATCGTGACGACGGCGAGGGCGCTGAAGATGATCCGGCGGCGGATGATCACTCGACGGGAGACGGGCTTCGAACGGCGTGACACCGCCTCATCGTGACGGCGTGCGCTTATCTACCGCATGTGAATGTGCTGTCGGGAACCTGGATGCCGCGGCGCGAACGCCGAACGCCGGGTCGCACCTCGTGCGGCCCGGCGTTCGTGGGGTGGAGTCAGTGTGCGGCGTCGTACGCGTCGAGAACCTGAGCGGGAACGCGCCCGCGCTCGGAGACGGTGAAGCCGTTCGCTGCGGCCCACGCGCGGATCGCGGTGTAGTCGCGCTGCGCTCCGGCCGACTTCCGCTTGCGGGCGCCCGCGGATGCCGACGACGTCGATGTCGACCGGCCGGCGCTCACGTACGGGGCGAGGATGTCGCGGAATGCCGCGGCGTTCGCGTCGGAGAGGTCGAGTTCATATGCGCGACCATCGAGAGAGAAATTCACGGTCTCTCCCTCGCCGATTTCAAGGACGGTTCCGTCGATATCGTCGACGAGTTGATGCACAATTCTGCGAGCCATGGTCATAACAGTACGTTCTTTGCTCGTGTTATTCGGCGACGCGCCCGAAATGTCAGAAAATCCATCGATCTCGACACGACCGCCCGCGTGATCACCGTCGACGGTGCGGCGCTGCCGTCCGTAGCCCCCGGAATACCGCGAGTTTCGGCGGCTGAGTGAATGCGCCGGCCGTGATGTTCCCCCATTCGACGACGCGGATATTCCGGAGGAATGGCGGATGCCGCCCGCCGCCCGTCGCTCCATCGGAAGGACCGAAATGCATGTGCCGTGCCGAATGCGTGAATTCGACTCTTGTCGCGGAAGCGCCACAGAATCGCGCGCGGGGTGAAAAGAGTCCACGGCGGTCTGTGCGCTGTCGCCGACGTCGACGTAGATGGCGACGACGTCGAAGAAGAGCCCGGGCGGCGGCCGGCCTACACGGACGCGCCGGCCCGGGAGCGTTCGAGATCGATGAGCTGCTGCTTGATCTCGGGATGTCCGCCGTAATCGCCGATCGAGCCGTCGGCGCGCACGACGCGGTGCACGGGTACGACGATCGAGAACGGACTGAGCCGGCACGCGGTTCCCACCGCGCGGTGAGCGCGCGGGCGACCGGCCATCACGGCGACCTCGCCGTAACTCGCCGTCTCGCCGTAGGGGATGTCACCGACGGCCTGCAGGGCCTCGCGGGTGAAGCCGTCGGTGAGGCGCCAGTCGAGAGCGAGCCGACACGGGTCGCTTCCGCCGTCGAAGTATCCGTCGAGCCATGCGGTGAGCTCGGCGGCGGGTCGCTCGTCGTGCACCGGTTCGGCGTGAAGCGCGAGCGAGATCTCGGCGATCGCGACATCGAGCGGTCGGTGCAGCACCTCAAGGGCGACGAGCCCTTCAGACGTGTGCACCATGAGCACTTCGCCGACGGGTGTCGGGTGAGTCGAGAAGGTCGGGTCCGTCATGGCTCCATCATGACGAGCGGCGACAGGGGAGTGGCATCCGACCGCTCGGTCTGAGGGAGCTGCCGCTCGTCGGCGCGCGGGGGAGGAGGCGCCGTGCGGCGTGTCGCCAATCCCGCGAAACCCGCCGGGAATGCCGGGAACCGCGGATTTGCGCCCGTATGGTGACCGTGTGTGGCGAGGCGACAGAACGGCGACGGCGAGCGAGAGCATCGCGGCGCGCGGTGAGGAACAGCCGGAGGCGGTGGCCGCGGCATCCGATGTGTTCTCCCTCGACGAGGCTCGTGCGCGGTTGCGCGCGCAGGCGACGCTCGTGGGCGGGCGGTCGACCCTGCTGCACTACGACGACACCGCCGAGAGCGGTATCGACATCACCAAGGCCCACCCCGGGAGCCTCCCGCAGTTCCTGACCGGTCGGGCGACGCTCCTGTCGAATCTGTTCCGCGACGAGGTCGCAGGCCGCACGGCGCGCATCGCCGGCGCGCGGGTCACCACCAAGCACGTCGAACTGCGCACCGCGCGCGGCCTCGACAGCGTCTTCCTCGCCGTCGGCATGGCGTCGTGGCGCATCGGTGGGCTGGTCTGCATCGCACCCGTCCTGCTGCGCCCGGTCGCGATCCGCCGCAACCAGGCCGACTTCGAGCTGAAGCTCCACGGATCGTTCGTGGTCAACCCCGAGCTGGTCGCCGCCCTCGGCACCCACTTCGGCATCCGGCTCGACGGTGCCGCGCTGGCCGCCCTCGCCATCGAGGACGGCGTCTTCAAGCCGCAGCCGGTCATCGACCACCTGCGGGCGCTCACCGCGCACATCCCGTCGTACACGGTGAAGCCGCGCCTGGTGGTCTCCAACTTCGCCGACGTCGGCTCGGCGCTGGCCCGCGACATCCCCGAGACAGGTCATCTCGCCCTCGACGCCCTGCTCGGCGAGCCCGTCTCGCGTGACCGTCTGCGCGTTCCGCGGGAGCTTCCCGCGCAGGTCGGCCCCGACGAGCGCGCGCCGTCCGCCGACCTACTGCTGCTCGACGCCGACGCGGAGCAGGAGCGCGTGCTCGCCCGCATCGGCGCGGGGCACTCGCTCGCGGTGCACACCCTGCCGGGCACCGGCGGCACCCAGACCGTCATCAACGCCCTCGGCGTGCTCGTGCGCCAGGGCAAGCGGGTGCTGGTCGTGAGCGCCCGCCGTTCGACGCTCGACGGCATCCGCCATCGCCTCGCCGGCATCGGTCTCGACGCACTCGCCATCTCTCCGCGCCACGTGCGGCGCGACCTCATCCGCGCGATCGGACGCAACGAGAAGTCGACCGCGCCGCAGGTGGCCGACATCGACGACGCGCTGCTGCGATTGCGCACGGTGCTGCGCGACTACCGCGGCGCCCTCACCGTCGACCATCCGTCACTGGGGGTCACCGCCCTCGACATCGTGCGGGAGCTCACCCGCCTCGCGCAGCTCTCGCCTGCCCCGTCGACGTCGGCCCGCTTCGATGTGGCCACCCTCGAGCGCCTCCGTGACAAGCGCCAGGCGGCGGCCGAGAAGCTGCGCGCCGTCGCACGTCTCGGCGAGTTCCGCTTCGGCCCCGACGACTCACCGTGGTACGGCGTGACGTTCTCGACCACGGATGCCGCGCGCGACGCGCACGCCCTGGCGGGCAAGCTCAGCCGTCAGGCCGTGCCGAGCCTGCTCGAGCGCGGCTACGAACTCATCGCGCAGACGCGGATGCGTCCCTTCCGCACGATCGACGAGCTGGGCGAGTTCCTGCGGCTGCTGCAGGGCATCCGCCAGTCGCTCGAGCGCTTCACGCCGACCGTGTTCGACCGGCCGCTCGTCGAGCTCATCGCCGCCCACTCGCCCCGTCGCGACGTCGGGATGTCGAGCGCGAACCGTCGCCGCCTGAAGAAGCTGTCGCGCGAGTACGTGCGACCGGGCGCGCACGTCACCGACATGTACGAGGCGCTGCTGCGCATCCAGCAGCAGCGCACCGAGTGGGCGCGGCTCACCGAGGCGGGCGTCATCCCCGAGGTTCCGGTGGGGCTCGCCGACGTGCACGTCGCGTGGCAGCACGTCGACGCCGAGCTCGGCGACCTCGACCGCATCCTGCAGCGTGACGAGGCCCACCGCCTCGCCGCCCTTCCGCTGCCTCAGCTGCTGCGCACCCTGGCGGGGCTCGCGGCCGAGTCGGCGTACTTCGACAACCTGGTCGAGCGAGCCGGCATCCGCACCGATCTCGCGCGCGGCGGACTCGAGCCGCTGATGACCGACCTCTCGGTGCGTCACGTTCCCGAGGGCCAGGTGGGCGCCGAGCTCGAGTTCGCCTGGTGGCAGTCGGCGCTCGAGCACCTGCTGCGCACCGACCGGGCGCTGCTCGGCGCGAACACGTCGGTCGTCGATCGTCTCGAGCGCGACTTCCGGTTGGTCGACGAGGCGCACGCCGCGGCATCCGGCCCGCTCCTGGCGGCGCAGCTGGCGACTCAGTGGCGCATCTCGCTCGTCGACGAGCACGACGAGGCGGTCGCGCTCAAGCAGGCGCTGCGCGACGGCGTGAACAGCGCGGGCGCGCTGGCCCGCACCGCCCCGAGCCTGATGCGCACGCTCGCACCGGTGTGGCTGGCGACCCCGTACGACGTGCCGCTGCTGCGCGACGTTCCCGACGTCGACGTCGTGATCGTGGCGGATGCGGCGGCCCTCTGCCTCGCCGAGGCGGCCCCCGCCATCCGCCGCGGCCGTCAGCTGGTGCTGGTGGGCGACCCCGTCACGCAGAAGCCCACGCCGTTCACGGTCGGGTCGGCGGCCGCGGTCGAGGCGGATGAGTTCGACGAGCCCTTCGACGAGACGTCGCTGTTCGACCGGGCCGAGGGACTCGTCGACGTCGAGACGCTCACCCGCAGCTACCGCGCCGGCGGCGAGGACCTCGCGAGCCTCGTCAACGACGCGTTCTACGGCGGCGAGATCTCGTCGCTGCCGTGGGCCGGCTCCTATCTCGGACGCGGCAGCCTCAGCGTGGACTACGTCGAGGGCGGCGTCGGCACACCCGATCCCATCTCGGGTGCCGTCGAGAGTCCCGAGGTCGAGGTCGCCCGCGTCGTGACCCTCGTCACCGAGCATGCGATCAACCGCGGCACCGAGTCGCTCATGGTCATCACGGCCTCCAAGCGCCACGCCGAGCGGGTGCGCGCGGCGGTCGAGGCCGCGTTCGCCGGTCGCTCGGATGTCGCCGACTTCCTCTCCCGCGACACCGCCGAGCCGTTCGCGGTGCTCACCCTCGAGGAGTCCGTCGCCGAGAGCCGCGACCGCGTGGTCTTCTCGCTCGGCTTCGGACTCACCCGCCACGGCCGTGTGCTCAGCGACTTCGGCGACCTGTCGACCCCCGACGGCGAACGCCTCCTGACGGTCGGGATGACCCGTGCCCGCCGCTCGATGGTGATCGTCTCGTGCATCCGGCCCACCGCCTTCGACGAAGGGCGGCTCGCGCACGGTGCGGCGACGCTCATGTCGATCCTCGGCGGTATCGCCGACCGCACCCGTCACGCCGTGTTGGAGGATCTCGCCGACCCGCTGACGAAGGTGCTCGCTCGCGAGCTGCGCGCCCGCGGCCTCGCGGTCGACGTGCACTACCGCGGGCTGCTCACCCTCGTCGCCCACCACGAGGGCAAGGCCGTGGTCGTCGAGAGCGACCCCGAGACCCAGGGGGACTCGCTGCGCGAGTCGCTGCGGCTGCGCCCGCAGATCCTGCGTCGCCTGGGTTGGCACTACGCCCGTGTGCATGCGTTCGACCTCTACAGCGACCCCGCGGGTGTCGCCACCCGTATCGCGGCGATGCTCGGCATCGCGCCGGGCACCGGCGAAGCACCCGTCATCGAAGAGGCACGCACCGCGCCGCTCGACGACCTCGGGTGAGCCGGTGAGCGGGGCGGACGACGAGCGCCAGCGCGTCGTGCGGGTGCGCGGTGCGCGGCGCGCGCGACTGACGGCGGCGCCGGGCACGAGCGGCGAGCCCGCGGCATCCGCGAACGACGACGCCGCACCCGCCCGGTCGGACGACGGTCCGAACGACGAGCGGATGCGGCGTGAGGTGCCGCCGCACTACTGAGGCGACGGTCGGGTGCTCAGGCCTTCGACTGCTGCTTCTCGAGCAAGTCGCGGATCTGCACCAGCAGCTCGGTCTCGGTGGGCAGCGGCGCCTCTTCGGCCTCGGGCTCCGCACCGATCTTGCGGCGTGCGTCGGCGCGCTCCTTGAACGAGTTCATCGGGAAGACGAAGACGAAGTAGACGACGACCGCCACGGCCAGGAAGTTGATGATCGCGCCGATCACCGCGCCGAAGGCGAAGGTGACCTCGCCGCCGCCGAGGGTCGGCACGGGAACCGCCAGCGCGTCGTTCAGGCTGTCGGCCTTGAAGAGGAGCCCGATCAGGGGGTTGATGACCGAGGCGACGATCACATTGACGATGGCGGTGAACGCAGTACCGATGACGACCGCGACGGCCAGTTCGATGACGTTGCCGCGAAGGATGAAATCTCTGAAGCCCTTGATCACGCGTGATCTCCTCACTTGCCCCGGGGGAGGCGACTAAGAGGCCGCGGGAGCGGCCGAAGACGACGTCTTCGAGTCCGATGATGGCGAAGCGCTGGTCGACCCGCCACTCTCCGCGCCGCTCGCGCTCGATCCCGAGCGCGAATCGGTGCGGTAGAAGCCGCTGCCCTTGAAAGCGACGCCGATCGACCGGTAGTCCTTGCGCAGCAGCCCGCCGCACTCGGGGCACTCGGTGAGAGAGGCGTCGGAGAACGACTGCACGGCGTCGAAGCGGTGACCGCACTGCGTGCAGGCATAGGCGTAGGTGGGCATGGAGTGAGGCCTTCCTCAGCGGCGCGCGGCCGCGAACGTGATGGTGCGGGTGGGGGTGACGACGCCGTCGACGGGTTCGTCGTGCCGGTCGCGCGGCACCTCGTCGAGGATCTCGCTGTCGAAGACGACCGCGTACACCGGCGGGCACTTCTCCATCGAGCCGATCGTCTTGTCGAAGTAGCCACGACCCCAGCCGAGTCGCATCCCGGTGCCGTCGACGGCGGCAGCCGGCACGATCATGAGGTCGACGTCGTTGACCGCGATCGGGCCGAGCAGCTCGCCGGTCGGCTCCGGCAGCCCGAACAGACCCTCGGCGACGTTCTCGTCGTCGGTGGCGACCGCCCAGTCGAGCAGTCCGTCGACGCGGGTCACGGGAAGCAGCACCCGGATGCCGCGCCGTACCGCCGCGGTCAGGAAGTCGCGGGTTCCCGGCTCGGTCGGGGTGGAGATGAAGCACGACACGCTGTGGGCGTCGACCGATGCCACGAGGGCGTCGAGCTGGTCTGAGACCCCCTGGGCCGCGGCATCCCGAGCCGCTTGCGGCAGCTGGGCGCGGCGCTCGCGCAGCTCCGCGCGCAGGGCCCTTTTCTGCGTATCGACGGGGTCGGTCATGGTCACGATTGTAGGCAGGGTGGCCGATAGGATCGGCCCATGTCTGCGCACAAGCCGTTCAAGGCTGTCATCCCCGCTGCGGGTCTGGGCACTCGCTTCCTTCCGGCGACGAAGGCCATGCCGAAGGAGATGCTGCCGGTGGTCGACAAGCCGGCCATCCAGTACGTGGTCGAGGAAGCGGCCGGTGCGGGCATCGACGACGTGCTCATCATCATGGGGCGCAACAAGACGAACATCGAGAACCACTTCGACTCGGTGCCCGAGCTCGAGCAGAAGCTGCGCGAGAAGGGCGACCTCGACAAGCTCGCGAAGGTGGAGCACTCCAGCGACCTCGCGAACATCCACCTCGTGCGCCAGGGCGAGCCGAAGGGCCTCGGCCACGCGGTGCTGTGCGCCAAGGCGCACGTCGACGACCACCCGTTCGCGGTGCTGCTGGGCGACGACCTCATCGACGAGCGCGACCCGCTGCTCACCACGATGCTGCGCGAGTACGACAAGCGCGGCGCGACGGTGATCGCGCTCATGGAGGTCGACCCCGACAGCATCCACCTCTACGGCGCGGCCTCGGTCGAGCCGACGGAGGACGCCGGAGTCGTGAAGGTCACCGGCCTCGTCGAGAAGCCGAAGAAGGAGGATGCCCCCTCCAACCTGGCGGTCATCGGGCGCTACGTGCTGAGCCCCGACGTGTTCGAGATCCTCGAGCGCACGGCGCCCGGCAAGGGCAATGAGATCCAGCTCACCGACGCGCTCGAAGAGCTCGCCGCCAACCCGGCGCAGGGCGTCTACGGCGTCATCTTCCGGGGACGCCGCTACGACACCGGCGACCGGCTCGACTACATCAAGGCGATCGTGCAGCTCGCGAGCGACCGCGACGACCTGGGCCCGTCGCTGCGCTCCTGGGTCAAGGACTTCGCCGCGACCCTGTGACGGCCGCGCACGAGACGATCGGGTCGCCGGCGTGGACCTGAACATTCCGCGGGAGCACGGAGCCATCGGGCTCCGGCTGGTTCGCCAGCGCGATGCGCGCGCCCTGCAGGACCTCCTGCTCGGCAATCGGTCGTGGCTGCGCCCGTGGGAGGCGACGAGCCCCGACGGCATCGTGTCGCTCGACATGCGGGTCGGCGTGCGCCGGCTGCTGCAACAGTACCGCGACGGCCAGGGCGTGCCGTTCGTGATGGAGTACGACGGCGAGGTCGTCGGCCAGTTGAACGTGTGGGGCGTCGCGCGGGGATCGTTGGCCTCGGCGACGATCGGCTACTGGATCGGCGAGCAGTTCGCCGGGCACGACATCACCCCGACCGCGGTCGCGATGGCCACCGACATCTGCTTCACCGAGCTGCGACTGCACCGCATGGAGATCTGCATCAGGCCCGAGAACCACGCGAGCCTTCGGGTGGTCGAGAAGCTCGGGTTCCGCTACGAGGGGCTGCGCCGCCGCTACATCCACATCAACGGCGACTGGCGCGACCACTACGCGTTCGCGCTCGTCCGTGAGGACGTCCCCGAGGGAGTGCTCGCCCGGTGGGCGGCGGGTCGTGCCCCGCAGGATGCCGCCGACATCCCTCCGCAGGACCGACTCGAGCCCTGACTGCTCCGGCTCGACACGCGCGCGCGTGACGGGGGAGCGGCAGCACTCTCCCTTACCGTGGTGCCATGGACGGGCAGTGGCTGGGTGGCGGAGTGATCGTGCTCGTCGCGGCTGCCCTGTGGCTGCTGTACTTCGTGCCCTCCTGGCACTCCACGCACCGATACAACGCCGCCGAGCGCAATGCCGTGCGCTTGGGTCAGGCGCTGCGCATCCTGGCGGAGACGAGCGACACCCCTGACGAGGTGCGCATCGAGCTCGGCGCTCGCGCGAGCCACGCGCAGCAGCGCCTCGCCCGCAAGACGATCGCCGAGCAGCAGGAGCTCGAGGCGGTGCGCGCCCAGCGCGAGCTGGACGAGACGCGCGCCCTCCTGAAGGCCGAGCGCGAGGACGCCGCCGAGCGCGCCCGCGCCGACCGACTCGCCGCCCGCATGCGGCCGGCCGCGCGACGCCGTCGTGCGCGCGTGGTCGCCTCCACGTTCGTGCTCGCCGCGCTCGCGCTCGCCGGCGTCGGCGTCTGGCAGTTGCTGACCGCGGGCACGCAGATCTACCTCTGGGCGGCGGCAGGTGTCTTCGCCGTGTCCCTGCTCGTGCTGCAGCGCATCGCGATGCTCGCGACCCGGTCGCGCCGCGTCGAGGCCGCACCCGTCGTGTCGGCACCCGTCGTGAGCGAGAGGGTGCCGGTGCCGGTGACGGATGCCGCGGCATCCGCGACCTGGGAGCCCCGCACCCTGCCCAAACCCCTCACCGCCTCGGCCGGATCGCAGGCTGCGGCCATCGTCGCCGCCGAGGAGGCGCGCGCGGCCCTGCGCCGCGCCGCGGTGGACGAGGCGAAGCGTCAGCGCGCGGCACAGGCCGCTCCGCCCTCGATCGACGTGGCGCGCGTCGCTCGCGTGGAGGCCCCCGCGCCGTCGCAGTACGCCGGCATGGGCTACGTCGACGACGCCGAGATCGAGGCGCATGTGCGCTCGCTGCTCGACGCCCGCCGCGCCGGCTGACACGACACGCGCGACGCGCCCACGGGGCCGCCTCGATGCGAGGCGCGGCCGGGCCGCGTGGTAATGTATCGGAGGTTCACGGGCCTGTGGCGCAGTTGGTAGCGCGCTTCGTTCGCAATGAAGAGGTCAGGGGTTCGAATCCCCTCAGGTCCACCACACCAGCCGAGACGCCCCCTCCAGGGGCGTTTCGCCGTTTCGGCGGAGTCGCCCTGATCCCCGCCGACCACTAGCGTGAGCACGTGAGCTCACAGCCCCGGTGCCCCCACTGCCGGCACTTCGTCTACCTCGACGCCCTGACTTGCCCGGAGTGCGAGGCGGAGCTCGGGTATCAGCTGCTCACCCAGCAGTTCTACGGGCTGCGCGACGGTCGCGTCATCATCGACGGGGAGACCTGGTACACCTGCTCGAACCGTGGCTGGCAGTGCAACTGGCTCGTGCGCGAGGACGCGCCGACCGGTCTCTGCTTCTCCTGCCGCCTCACCCGTACGCAGCCCGATGCCGACGACACCGTGGCCCTCGAGAAGCTCGCCAAGACCGAGGAGGCGAAGCGCCGTCTTGTGCTGCAGCTCGGTCAGCTGGGGCTGCCGATCGTCGGCTGGGACGTGCAGCCCGGCGGGCTCGGTTTCGATCTGCTTTCGAGCCTGTCCGACGGCAAGCGGGTGATCATCGGGCACGCGAACGGCATCATCACCATCGATCTCGCCGAGAGCCTCGACGACCGTCGTGAGGCGCTGCGGGTGCGGCTCGGCGAGCCGTACCGCACCATGCTCGGGCACCTGCGTCACGAGGTCGGCCACTACTACCAGAACGTGCTCATCACCGACGACGCCACGTGGGATCGCTGCCGTGAGCTGTTCGGTGACGAGCGCGAGAGCTATCAGGATGCCATCGCCCGCCATTACCGGTTCGGCGCGCCCGACGACTGGAACGAGTCGTATCTTTCCGAGTATGCGACCATGCACCCGTGGGAGGACTTCGCCGAGACCTTCGCCCACTACCTGCACATCACCGGCACCCTGAAGACGGCGGCGGCCATCGGCATCCATCTCGACGCCTCGGTCACCAACCTCCGCGACATCGACGTGATCCCTCGCGAGTCCTACCTCGACCAGCCGGTGCAGCCTCTGCTCAACG
>NZ_LMPK01000038.1:115848-120650 GCF_001423825.1 Microbacterium sp. Leaf351 | reverse complement strand
CCCCGCGGCCGTCAAGCGGAAGTTCGCCTTCGTGCACGAGCTCGTCACCCGATCGCCGCTCACCCTCGACATGCAGATCGCGCTGGCTCGCCCCACCGAGGAGGCATCCGCCTGAGCGGGGGCGCCGTCAGCACTCGGCGCACAATGCCGCGACCGCGGCCAGAAGGTCCTGTCGCGAGACCGGCTTGATCATCACGCGATCGAGGCCGTGCTCGTCGGCGAAGCCGGTGCGTTCGGCGTCCGGTCGGGCGGTCATCAGTGCGAGGCGCGTGCCGGCGATCTCGGGATCGGCGCGCACCGCCTCGGCGACCTGCAACCCATCCAGGCCCGGCATCATCCAGTCGAGCAGTGCGACGTGCGGTCGGTCGCGACGGATCGCCGCGAGACCCGCCTCGCCGTCGGCGCAGGTCGTCACCTCGTACCCCGCCCTGGTGAGGCGAATCGAGGTGAGGGTGAGGATGTCCTGGTCGTCGTCGACGAGCAGCACTCGGGACATTCCGCATCCGTTCGTCCGGGTCGCGGCCGGGGCCGAGCGCGACATCCGCTTCCTCCGGCGATCATACGCTCGAACAGTGCGACCCCTGGGGTAACCTCAGCCCATGACCCGCCCGAGCCTTGCGCTGATCATGCGCAGGCTCCCTTTCGCGGCGCGTCTGATCACGGTGATCGGCCTTGTGCTGCTCTCGGGCGTTCTCGGGGCCGTGTTCGCCGGCATGCAGAGCGGTCCGGCGGCCACGGCGTGGTGGTGGCCGGCCGCCGGTGTCGCGGTCGCCGCTGTCGTCACGGCCGACCGCCGCAGCCGCTTCTGGGTGCTGCTGGGCATCGCGGCGGTGACCGCCGCGGCATCCGCCAGCGCCGGTCGCGGACCCGCTTTCGTCGTGCTGGGCGCGATCGGCGCGGCCTTCGAGGTGTGGATCGTCGCGACCGCCGTCGCCCCCGGCGACGACGAGCCGCGCCTGTCCACCCTGCTGGACGTCGGGCGATTCCTCGCCGCTGCCGCCGTGGGCGCCCTCGTCGTCGGCGGATGCCTCGGCCTCGGCGCCGCACTGTCGGGTGGCGCATTCCTGCCCACGCTGCTCTCGACCAGCGCCTCCCACATCTCCGCGGTCGTGCTGATCACCCCGTTGGCGCTGCTCAACCGCCTGCGCAAGCGCACCGCGTCGGCCCAGACCGTGGTGCTCCTCAGCCTGGCGCTGCTGGCGGCGGTCGTGGCCGCCTTCTCGCCGCTGAACGCGAACCCGCTCGCCTTCCTGCCCGTGCCGATCCTGGCGTGGGCCGCGTTCAGCGAATCCATGTTCGTGGCCTTCACCCAGTTCGTCGGCACGATCGTCGCCGTGGTCGCGCTCACGGCGATCGGCGGTGGGCCGTTCGCTCATCCGGCCGGCGGGATGAGCACCGGAACGCTGCTGCAGATCTACTCCTTCGCGCTCGCTGCCACGACGCTCGGCATCGGTGCCACCCGAAACGAGCGACGCCTACTGCAGGACCAGACCGAGGGTCTGCTGCGGCTTCTGCGCGATGCGTTCGAGCGCGCCAACAACGGGTTCGCGATCCTCCAGGAGGTCGAGGGCGGACGCTACGCGGTCATCGAGATCAACGCGGTCGCCTCGACGATCCTCCGCAGTTCGTTCGCGCAGCTGCAGAAGCACGACTGGATCGTCGTGCCGCGTTCTCCGCTGCACCGGCAGCTCGCGTCCCTCGGGGCGGACGAGGCGCGGGTGCTCGACTGGGAGCTCGTCGAATCGGACAGCATCCCGGCGACCGTGTCGATCGAATCTCTCTCGCGCTCGGGCTACGGCCGCGTCTACCTCATCTCCGTCGTCGATCTCCGGCCGCTCCGCGATGCCGAGGCAGCGATCGAGCGGCGACTGCAGCGGGAACGTCAGGTCGTCGACACGCTGCGGGCCCTCAACCGTGAGAAGGACGACTTCGTGGCGAGCGTCAGCCACGAGCTGCGCACCCCGGTCACCTCGATCATCGGCTTCACCGAGGAGCTCGCCGACCTCATCACCGACCCGGTGCAACGCGACTTCGTGCTCATCGTCCACCGCAACGCCGAGCGACTGCTCGACGTCGTCGAGAACATCCTCGCTCTGTCGAAGGAGCGTCGGGCGGCCGAACGCGAGAGCGACAGCGTCGCCGTCGATCTCGAGCAGCTGCTGCGGGAGTGCATCTCAGACCTCACGATCAACCTGCGCGGCCAGAAGGCGACGATCTCCGCCGACCTGACCCCCGGAATCGTCGTGCACGGCCGTCCCGGCGACCTCGCACGCCTCTTCCTGAACCTCCTCACCAACGCGGTGAAGTTCTCGCCGCCCGGTGGTCTGGTCGAGGTGTCTGCGCAGCGGTCGTCGGGCCAGGTGACGGTGCAGATCCGCGACCAGGGCCCGGGCATCGATGAGGTCGACCTGCCTCGTGTGTTCGACCGCTTCTACCGCAGCTCGTCGGCGACAGCGGCGGGGGTGTCGGGCACGGGCCTCGGGCTCGCGATCGTGCAGGAGCTGGCCGCCGAACTCGGGGCCACCGTCGCGCTCACCCGTGGCCACGACGACGTCGGCACGGTCGCCACGGTCTCGCTTCCCGCTCTCGACCCGGTGCGCCACGCGGAGCCGGTCGGTCCCACGTCGGCGAAGGGCGCGTGAGCGCCGGCAGTCTGCGAGTCATCCACATCGGCGGACCGACTGTTCTGCTGCAGCTCGGTGGCCTTTCGCTGCTCGTCGATCCCACCTTCGATCCGCCGGGCGAGGTGGGCTCCGCGACCCGCACGCTCACCAAGCTGCGCGGGCCGGCGCTCGAGGCCACCGCGCTCCCGCCGCTCGACGCGGTGCTGCTCTCCCACGACCAGCACGCCGACAATCTGGATGCCGCGGGTCGCGCCGTGCTCGCCACCGCACCGATCGCGCTCACGACGCCGCTGGCCGCTGAGCGACTCGGTCAGCCTGCCCGCGCGCTCGAGCCGTGGGAGTCGGTCACTCTTGTCGGCGAGAGGTCCGAGGTCACCGTCACCGCCGTGCCGGCCCGCCACGGCCCGATCGGCAGCGAGCCCGTGATCGGCCCCGTGACCGGTTTCGTGCTCACCGGCGACGGTCTCCCGACGGTCTACGTCAGCGGCGACAACTCCGCGCCGGAGCTCGTCGAGGAGATCGCCGCCCGCGTGCCGCCGGTCGACGTCGCCGTGCTCTTCGCCGGAGCCGCGCGCACGCCGTCGGTCGACGGCGCCCTCACCCTCACCGCGACCGACGCGGTCGCCGCCGCCCGAGCCATCGGCGCGCCGGTCGTCGTGCCCGTGCACACCGAGGGGTGGGCGCACTTCAGCGAGAGCACCGACGACCTCGTGCAGGCGTTCGCGGCGGCAGGGCTGGGCGCCCTCCTGCGGGTGCCGGAGCGCGGCATCCCGTTCGAGATCTGACCCGCGCTCCGGATCGCCTCAGGCCCCGACGGACTCCCGCGCGCGCAGATCCTTGCGCAAGATCTTCCCCGACGTCGACTTCGGGATCTGGTCGATGAACTCCACCCGCCGCACCTTCTTGTGCGGGGCGACGTGCTCGGCGACGAACGCCTTCACGTCGTCCTCGGTGAGCCCCGAATCGGGCGCCGCGACAACGAACGCCTTCGGGATCTCCTCATGCTCGTCGTCGAGCACACCGATGACCGCGGCATCCATGATCTTCGGATGGCTCAGCAGAAGCGCCTCGAGCTCCGCCGGAGCGATCTGGTAGCCGTGGTACTTGATGAGCTCCTTGGCGCGGTCGACGATCGCGTAGTAGCCGTCGCGATGAACGACGGCGACATCGCCGGTGTGCAGGAACCCGTCGGCATCCAAGGTCTCGGCGGTGGCATCGGGACGGCCGAGGTACCCGAGCATCACGTTCGGACCCTTGACCCACAGTTCGCCCCGTGCGGTGAACCCGTCGGCGCCGAACTCGGTGATCTCCTCGCCCGTCTCGGTGTCGACGAGCTTGCAGTCGATGTTCGGAAGCGGCACGCCGACGGAGCTGATCGGCACGTCGGTGCGGTCGACGGGGGTGGCGTGCGACACGGGGCTGAGCTCGCTCATGCCGTATCCCTGCAGCATCCTCGCGTGCAGTCGGCGCGCGGCCGCGGCACCCGTCTCGGCGTCGAGGGGTGCGGCGCCCGAGAAGATCGAGTGCACGCTCGAGATGTCGTACTGGTCGACGATCGGATGCTTCGCGAGCGCCACCGCGATGGGCGGCGCGATGAAGATGAACGTGCACCCGTAGGTCTGGATGTTCGAGAGGAACTCGACCAGATCGAACCGCGGCATCGTGACGAGGCTCGCGCGCTGCTTGAGGGCCATGTTCAGCAGCACCGTCATGCCGTAGATGTGGAAGAACGGCAGCACCGCGAGCACACGGTCGTCGTGGCCGAGCTCGATGATCACCCGCGACTGGGCGACGTTCGCGACCAGGTTGCGGTGCGTGAGCATGACGCCCTTGGGCACGCCGGTGGTTCCCGACGAATAGGGGAGCGCTGCGACGTGCGTCGCGGGGTCGAACGTCACCTCCGGCGCGGGCTCGCCGGCCGTCAGCAGATCGCGCAACGACGGATGCCGCGGCGCACCGTCGAGCACGACGAGATGCTCGTCGTCGATGCCCACCGCGGCGGCGGCGGCGCCACCCGAGGGAAGGAGCGGGCCGACGGTGAACAGCCACGTGGCGCCGGCGTCGCGCAGCTGCTTGGCGACCTCGTCGGCCGTGTACAGCGCATTGATCGTGGTGACGGTGGCGCCGGCGCGGAGCGCTCCGTGGAAGACGGTCGCGAACGCCGGGATGTTCGGGCTC
>NZ_LMPK01000038.1:98234-115838 GCF_001423825.1 Microbacterium sp. Leaf351 | reverse complement strand
CCTGATCGCGCAACCCGCCGTAGGTCGTCTCGGTGCCCGACGCCGGGTCGATGAGGGCCACACGCTCGAGCTCGTCGTCGGTGAGTGAGGCGAACAGGTAGTCGTAGACGCTGAGATCAGGGATGTCGATCGGATCGAACGGGCTGTGGAACACGGGCTTCTCCTTCGAAGACGTGCGGTGCGGTGGCGGCGTCGCCGGCGCGTGGTGAGGCCATCATGCCATTCCCGCCGCGGGCTGTGGGACTGAGTTCCCCGAGCGTTGGGACTGCGTTCCCTCTCCGGCGGCGGCATCACTCCGGATGTCGGAACCAGATGCGATCGGGGTCGGTCGCCGATGCGACATCCCAATCGTCGTCGTCCCACGAGAACGCGGCCACGGCGCACGGCACCATCCCGCCGATCTCGTTCGACGAGAGGCTGCGCGCGAGCATCGCGATACCCGGGTTGTGGGCGACGATCATGACGGATGCCACGCCGAGCCCGACGGCGGCGTCGAGTAGCGTGCGCGGCCCCGCACCGTAGAGCGCCGGCGCGGTGCGCACCGGTGCGCCCAGCGCGGCGCCGAACATGGCCGCGGTCGCCCGGGTGCGGCGGGCGGTGCTCGCAAGGATCAGATCGGGCTGCCAGCCGGCCTCGAGGGTGGCGGCCGCCATCGCCTCCGCCTCGAGCGCCCCGCGGGCCGTCAGCGGTCGATCGTGATCGTCGGGGCCGTCCGCGGCACTCGCGTGCCGCACGAGCAGGAGGGTCGTCATGCCGACACGTAGACCCAGGCCGTGCGGCCGCTCGACAGGCGTGCCGGGACCCGGCGGTACAGCGGCGATTCGTACTCGTCGGCGGCATCGACCTCCGCGGGCGTCAGCGCGTAGGCCAGACCCGTCACCTTGTCGCCGAGAGAGCCGGTCGGGCGTACGACCGGATGCACCGACACGCGCGCGGATCCGCGTCCGCGGGTGTCGAGCACCTCGAGATAGTCGACCGTGTAGCCGGGGAGGAGATCGGGCTCGCCGTCGGGCGCGCGTCCGAAGACCTCCAGCTGCACCCCCCGCTGCTGCAGCGTGCCGTAGCTGAAGACGATGTCACCGACGACGGATGCCTCGCCCATGACGTCAGGCTAGTGGCCGACGAGCGCCTGGGCCACGGTGAAGATGCCCAGACCCGCCAGAGCACCCACGATCGTGCCGTTGAGGCGGATGTACTGGAGGTCGCGCCCGACCATCAGCTCGATCTTCTCGGTGGTCTCGGCCGGGTCCCAACGTTCGACCGTGTCGGTGATGATGGACGCGATGTCGTGGCGGTAGCGCTCGACGAGGAACACGGCCGCGTCGGTGATGAAGCCGTCGACGCGGCGCCGGAGCGCGTCATCCGTCGCGAGTCGCGCGCCCAGGTCTGCGATCGCGAGGGCCGCGCGCCGCCGCAGACCGCTGTCGGGATCGGCGAGGGCCGCGAGCAGCCCGCGCTTGGCGGTCGCCCATGCCTCACCCGCGAGCTCGCGCACGCGCGGCGAATCGAAGACCGCCGCCTTCGCGCCTTCGAACCGTGCGATCGTGTCGGGATCGTGCTGCAGACGGTCGGCGAGCCGGCCCAGGTATCCGTCGATCGCATGCCGGGCGGGATGCTCGGGGTCGGCGCGCACCGCGGCCACGAACTTCACCGCCTCCGAATACGCCGCGTCGTCGACGAGGCGATGGGCGATGCGTGGCACCCACCCCGGCAGTCGACGCGACAGCAGGCCCTCGAAGCTCTCGCGGTGCTCGGTGAGCCACTCGCCGATGCTGTCGGCCGCGAGGTCGACCGCGGCGTGGTGCGCACCCGTCTGCGTCAGCCGCTCGAGCCAGCCGCCCGTCGGCGCCGCCCACTCGGGGGCGATGAGATGCGTGCGAGCGAGGTCCTCGATGATCTCGCGCACATCGTCGTCGCTGAGCGCGCGCACGATTCCGGCGACCATCGTGGATGCCTCCGCCACCACACGCTCCGCGTGCGCGCTCTCGCGCAGCCACGCGCCCGCGCGCTCGGCGATCCGGGTGCTGGTGAGCTTCGTGCGCACGATCTCGCCCGACAGGAAGTTCGTCTCGACGAACTCGCCCAGCGTGCGGCCGATCTCGTCCTTGCGCGTCGGGATGATCGCCGTGTGGGGGATGGGGAGCCCGAGCGGGCGGCGGAACAGTGCCGTCACCGCGAACCAGTCGGCCAAGGCCCCGACCATTCCGCCCTCGGCGGCCGCGCGAACATAGGCGAGCGCGGGCACCGTGGCCTGCAACGGGAAGGAGATCGCGAACAGCACCGCCATCGCCAGCAGCGCCGCGAGCGCCACCGCCTTCATGCGCCGCAGCGCCCGCCTCCGCGCCTGATCGGCGGGGCTCAGCGCCGCGAGGGGGGTGCGCGGCATCCGTCTCAGCTCTCGAGTGGGCCGAGCCAGGCGCTGGCGGCCGTCGCGTGTGCCGACTCGGGGTCGGACGGGTGGAACTGACCGGCGAGTACGTCGCGGTAGAGCCGGCCGAGCTCGGAACGCGTGAAGTACGACGAGCCGCCCGCGACCAGGATCGCGTCGTCGACGACCGACTTCGCCATCACGACCGCGCGGTGCTTCACCCCCGACAGCAGCGTGAACCACCGCGGCCCGTGCGGGGCGTTCGCATCGACGTCTCGGGCGATCGAGGCGAGCTCGGTCGGCAGGGCGTCGTAGCGCAGCCCCATGTCGGCGATGCGCCAGCGGATGTCGGGATCCTGCGCATAGGTCGTGCCGCTCTTCTTCGACGTGCGGGTCTTCGCGGTCGCCACCGCGAGGTCGAGCGCCCGTCGGGCCAGTCCGGTGTAGACCGAGCCCAGCAGGATCTCGAAGACGCTGAAGATGCCGAACACGATCGGGTCGGGGTTGGGTCCCGGCGCGACCCGGCGCACCACGCGGTCGGCGGGGGCGACGGCGCTGTGCAACTCGGTCGTGCGCGACTGGGTGCCGCGCATCCCGACGGTGTCCCAGTCGTCACGGGTGACGACAGCGTCCGAGCGCGGGACGAACGCGTAGACGAGTTGTGGTGCGTCCGCGGACGTGGTGTCGAGACCGTGCAGCCCGAGATTCGTCCACACGGCGGCGAGCGAGGTGAAGATCTTGGTTCCGGTGAACGCGTAGCCACCGTCGGCCAGCGGCTCGGCGACCGTGTCGCTGCCGAACAGCACGAGATCGTTGCCGGCCTCGCTGATGCCGAACGCGAAGACCTCGCCGCGCACGGCGCCCTCCTGCACGAACCGCAGGTCGTCGATGCCGCGGTCGGCGAGCACCTTCGCCACACCCGTCCAGACGAGGTGCATGTTGATCGCGAGGGCCGTGGCGGGCGCGGCCGTCGCGAGCCGCTGCTGCAGCAGGGATGCCTCGGCGAGCCCCAGCCCGCCGCCGCCGAGCGCGCTCGGCACCAGGATCGACAGGTAGCCGGCCGCCGCCAGCTCGTCGAGGTCCTCCTGAGGGAACACGTTGTCGTGATCGACCTGCGCGGCGCGCCCGCGGATGCGCTCGATCAGGTCGTCCGGAAGCCAGGCGGCCGCATCGAAGGTCATGATGCGAGCCCGTCGAACAGCGCCGCGAGCGTCTCTGCCGGCTTGTCGCGATGCAACGAGTGCCCGGCGCCCTCGATGACCCGCACGCTCACGTGCGGGTTGGCCGCCACGAGCTCGTCGATCGCCGGGCCGGTGAACAGGCTGTTCACGGCGGGGTCGGCGGCCAGCACGAGGGTGGGCACGGTGAGGGCGAGGAACGCCTCGCGCACGTCCCAGTCGGGGTTCTGCACCGCGGTCTGGTCGGTACCCCACGTCGACGCCTGTCGCAGCGATGTCACCTTGGCTTCGACATCGTTCGGATGCCACGTCGGGTTCGCCGCCCGCACGCCCTCGACGGTTGGCGCGGCGAACGAGGCCGCGTTGCCGGCCTGCACGGCGGCGCGCTGCTCGGGCGTGAGGTGGATGGCCGGGTCGACCAGCACGAGGTGACGCGCCCAGCGGGGGTGGGTCGCCTGGGCGAGGGTCGCCGAGGCGCCGCCGAGCGAATGGCCGATCACGAGGTCCCAGCCGCCCTCGCGGCGCACGTGCGCGACATCCGTGCCGTAGGCCGCCAGGGTGTAGTCGGTCGAACGGGGTGCGAGGCCGTGGCCCCGGAGATCGACGGCGACGGCGTACCAGCCGGCCTCGGCGAGGGCCGTGCCGAACAGCCACATGAGCGGGCCGTTGGATCCGAGTCCGTGGATGAGCAGCGCGTGGCGCTCGGCTCCGGGATCGCCCCACGCAATGCGGGGGAGGGTGACGGGTGCGGGCATGATCCGAGCGTACGGCCTCGACGTGCCGGGGCTGCCCGGTCGCGTCACCTGCCGACCGCGGCCGCCCCGGCCGGTCACACGCCGATCGTGAGGGCCGCGGTGTAGCCCGCGGCGACGTCGCCCGACATGGTCGCGATCTGGTGGATGCCGCCGTCATCGCCGAACACGTTGTCGCTTTTCAGAGAGACCTGCGATGCGTTGCGCACGCTCTGCTCGTAGCCGCTCGTCGCGTAGACGACCACGTTGGTCTCCTCGGGCAGCGCGATCTGAGACGTCTTCACGATCGGTCCTGAGGCGACCGCGGTCGCGACGTCGTCGTAGACCTCGAAGTGGATGTGCGGCCACCGACCCGAGTAGCACGCTGGGTAGATGGAGGTGAAGGAGACCGTGCCGGCGGCATCCGTCTCCTGCACCCCGCGCAGATAGTTCTCGTCGGTGATGCCCCGGCTGTACAGGGAGTAGTTGCCGTCGCGGTCGCAGTGCCAGAGATAGACGCCCTTGCCGGAGAGCGCAGCGCCCGTGTCGGCGTCCCGCACGGTGAGACGGATCGTGAGCGGCACGCCGTCGGCGACCGTCGTCGACGACCCGAAGCTCGCCCGGATGTCGCTGCGCACGATGCCCGAGGCCGTCAGCACGTCGATGCCGTTCGAGCCATCGGCGGGATACGGGCCCGCCGTCTCGTCGGGAACCTCGTCGAGCGAGTCGGATGCCGCGGCATCCGTCGTGGCCGATGCCGTCGCCTGCGGGGTGGCGGTCGTCGACGACGCGGCGCCCGACGACGAGGCCGACTGGATGCCGCACGCCGTCAGCAGCGACGTCATCGCGAGGCCGCCGAAGATGCCGAGCGCGCGCCGTCGGTCGACGAGGGTGCGGATGTCGTAGACGAGGCCGCGGTGGTCCTCGTCGATGGGAGCGCCGTCGGCGTCGAGCCAGCGGTCGGGATCGGCGGTGCGGGCAGAGATGTCGGCGTCGGGGGTGCGGTCGGCCACGGGGCATCCTCTCGTCGGGGGTGATGCCCCCAGTGGAACCGACGCCGGTTGGTCGCGCCTACGTGGATGCTGTGTGTCGTCTATGCGCTCAGGTGATGATCGCGTTCGGCTCGGTGTCGGGCAGCGGGCTCGGATCGCGGTGTCTCAGATCGGGGAACGCCCGCACGAACACCGCCGCCACGATCGCGCCGAGGAGCGCGAACGCACCGGCCGCGGCGTACGCGCCCACCGCGCCGGTGCCGTCGATCAGGAAGCCGGCGATGGCGGAGCCCGCGGCGCCGCCGATGAGCTGCCCCGTGCCGATCCAGCCGTACGCCTCGGCCGTGTCGCTGAACTTCACGCTCGCAGAGGTCATCGCGAACAGCACCGCGAGGGCGGGCGCGATGCCGATGCCCGCGATGATCAGCGTCGCGCTCGTGCCGACGGGGGAGAGGATCGGGTCGCCGCTGAACAGGGCGAAGGCGATGACCGTGAGCACGAGACCGGTCGCCACGACCGTGAGGCGCCGGGCCATCGCCCACGGCGCCATCGGGGCGTGGCCGAGGGAGAGACCGCCCGCGAGGCTGCCGATCGAGAACACGGCGAGCACGATGCCCGCCTCGAACCCGCCGTGGCCGTAGGAGGCGACGACGCTCGCCTCGACCGCCGCGCACGCACCGATCAGCAGGAACCCGATCACCGTCGCGAGCAGCACCGTCGGACGCGCGAGCACCTTGCCGAACCGGCGCTTGCTGCGCGGGATGCGCACGCGCCCGACTTCGGGCGACAGGATGAACCACGATCCGCCGCCGACGAGGATCACGACGATCAGCAGCAGCGCGGGCACGGTGCCGACCTGCGTCGCCACGAGGGTGATCGCCACCGGGGCGACGATCCAGATGATCTCCTGCAGCGACGCGTCGAGCGAGTAGAGCGGGGTGAGCTGACGTGAGGTCACGAGCTTCGGATAGATCGTGCGGGCGGCCGACTGGATCGGCGGCGTCGACAGACCCGTGATGAGTCCGAGGGCGACGTAGGCGGGCAGCACCATCTGGCCGAGCGCGATGACCGTGAGACAGATCGCGCAGATCGTCATGGTGAGGGTCAGGACCTTGCGCATGCCCCACATGCCCATCCAGCGGCTCGTCACCGGACCCGACACCGCCTGACCGATGGATGTCGCGGCCAGCACGAGGCCCGCGGCGCCGTAGGAGCCGGTCACGTGTTCGATGTGCAGGAGGATCGCGAGGCTCGTCATGCCGTTCGGGAACCGCGCCGTCAGCTGCGCGGCGATGATGCGGATCACGCCCGGAGTGCGCACCAGTTCCCGATATCCCGCCACCCCTCCACGCTATCGCCCGCGGCAGACGTTCTCGGCGCCCCGGGTGGCCGCCGCCGGGGCGGTGTGCTCCGCCGTGGAGGGTCTGCCGGGCGCGATGCGCGACACGCCGACACGGCGTGTCGGATCCATCCCCAGTGTCGGAGGTGCCGCCTACGGTCGTCGCTGTGGACAGTCGGCGTTCACAGCCTGCTGATGCCCGGAATTCAGCGGTTCTTCAGGGTCTGGACACCTCGTCGGCCTGTGGATGAATCGGTGGACAACCTGTGATCGGAGTGGGGAGTGCGGTGGAAAATCACACGGTTGTAACTACTACCCCTTGTGGTTGACCCCAATGTCGGCACCCATATGTAGTATTGAGGTCCCGGCGCCGGTGGGTGCTGGATTACTGGGGATTTGAGGGGAGAACAGGGTTCACATGGCCATCACCGTTTACACGAAGCCGTCGTGCGTGCAGTGCACCGCGACCTACCGCGCGCTGGACTCGAAGGGCATCGCCTACGAGGTTCACGACCTCTCGCAGGACCCGGAGGCGCTCGAGCAGGTCAAGGCGCTCGGCTACCTCCAGGCTCCCGTCGTCGTCACCGACGAGGGCCACTGGTCGGGCTTCCGTCCCGACAAGATCGACGAGCTCGCGTCCCGCCTGGCGTGAGTCATGGCGACCGCGACGCTCCATGGCAGCAGCGCGGTAGCCGCCGCGGATGACACCGCGCCCCTGCTCGTCTACTTCTCGAGCGTGTCCGGCAACACGGCGCGTTTCATCGAGAAGCTCGGCAGGCGGTCCGTCCGCATCCCCCTGAGAGCAGGCGAGCCGACGCCCCGCGTCGATGAGCCTTTCGTCCTGGTCACCCCCACCTACGGGGGAGGCCAGGGCCGGGGCGAGGAACACGGCGCCGTTCCGAAGCAGGTCATCCGCTTCCTGAACGACGCCCACAACCGCTCCTACATCCGCGGAGTCATCTCCGCGGGCAACACCAACTTCGGCGAGTCGTTCTGCCTCGCCGGCGAGATCATCAGCCGCAAGTGCCACGTGCCGCACCTGTATCGGCTGGAGCTTTTCGGCACGCCAGAAGACGTCGAGCGCATCAGCGAAGGACTGGAACGATGGTGGACACAGCACTGACCGAGACCCACTTCAAGACCGAGCCGAAGTTCGAGGGGATGGATTACCACTCCCTGAACGCGATGCTCAACCTGTACGACGCCGACGGGAAGATCCAGTTCGACGCCGACAAGCGCGCTGCGCGGGAGTACTTCCTGCAGCACGTGAACCAGAACACGGTGTTCTTCCACTCCCTCAAGGAGCGCCTCGACTACCTCGTCGAGAAGGAGTACTACGAGCCCGAGGTGCTGGGCAAGTACCCGTTCGCGTTCGTCGAGGAGATCCACCACCGCGCGTACGGCAAGAAGTTCCGGTTCGACACCTTCCTCGGTGCGTTCAAGTACTACACGAGCTACACGCTGAAGACGTTCGACGGCAAGCGCTACCTCGAGCGCTTCGAGGACCGTGTCGTCATGACCGCCCTCGGACTCGCCGACGGCGACCAGGACCTGGCGAACAACCTCGTGGACGAGATCATCTCGGGTCGCTTCCAGCCCGCCACGCCGACCTTCCTCAACACCGGCAAGGCCCAGCGCGGCGAGCTCGTCTCGTGCTTCCTGCTGCGCATCGAGGACAACATGGAGTCGATCGCCCGCGGCATCAACTCCGCGCTGCAGCTGAGCAAGCGCGGTGGCGGCGTCGCGCTGCTGCTGTCGAACATCCGCGAGGCCGGCGCCCCGATCAAGCAGATCGAGAACCAGTCCAGCGGCATCATCCCCGTCATGAAGCTCCTCGAAGACAGCTTCAGCTACGCGAACCAGCTGGGTGCGCGTCAGGGTGCGGGTGCCGTGTACCTCTCGGCGCACCACCCCGACATCATGAAGTTCCTCGACACCAAGCGCGAGAACGCCGACGAGAAGATCCGCATCAAGACGCTGTCGCTCGGTGTCGTCGTGCCTGACATCACGTTCGAGCTCGCCAAGAACGACGAGGACATGTACCTCTTCTCGCCGTACGACGTCGAGCGCGTCTACGGTGTGCCGTTCGGTGACATCTCGGTCAGCGACAAGTACCGCGAGATGGTCGACGACCCGCGTATCAAGAAGTCGAAGATCAACGCCCGCGAGTTCTTCCAGACCCTCGCGGAGATCCAGTTCGAGTCGGGCTACCCCTACATCATGTTCGAGGACACGGTGAACCGGGCCAACCCCATCAAGGGCCGGATCAACATGTCGAACCTGTGCAGCGAGATCCTGCAGGTCAACACCCCCACGACCTACAACGAGGACCTCTCCTACGCCCAGGTCGGCAAGGACATCTCGTGCAACCTAGGTTCGCTCAACATCGCGCTCGCGATGGACGGCGGCGACCTCGCCCGCACGGTCGAGACCTCGATCCGCGGCCTCACCGCGGTCAGCGACCAGAGCCACATCCGTTCAGTGCGCTCGATCGAGGACGGCAACGACCGGTCGCACGCGATCGGCCTCGGCCAGATGAACCTGCACGGCTTCCTCGCCCGCGAGCACATCCACTACGGCTCGCCCGAGGGTCTCGACTTCACGAACATCTACTTCTACACCGTGCTCTTCCACGCACTGCGGGCGTCCAACCGCATCGCGATCGAGCGCGGTCAGACGTTCGAGGGCTTCGCCGACTCGACCTATGCGTCGGGCGAGTTCTTCGACAAGTACATCGACCAGGAGTGGGCGCCGCAGACGGCTCGCGTCGTCGAGCTGTTCGACGGCCACCACATCCCGACGCAGGACGACTGGCGCGAGCTGAAGGCCTCGGTGCAGCAGCACGGCATCTACAACCAGAACCTGCAGGCCGTGCCGCCGACCGGATCGATCTCGTACATCAACAACTCGACGTCGTCGATCCACCCGATCGCCTCGAAGATCGAGATCCGCAAGGAGGGCAAGCTCGGGCGCGTCTACTACCCGGCACCCTTCATGTCGAACGAGAACCTCGAGTACTACCAGGACGCCTACGAGATCGGCTACGAGAAGGTCATCGACACGTACGCCGCCGCCACGCAGCACGTCGACCAGGGGCTCTCGCTGACGCTGTTCTTCAAGGACACCGCCACCACGCGCGACATCAACAAGGCGCAGATCTACGCGTGGAAGAAGGGCATCAAGACCATCTACTACATCCGTCTGCGCCAGATGGCCCTCGAGGGCACCGAGGTCGAGGGCTGCGTCAGCTGCACGCTGTGAGCCCCCGCGACGAGAAGACGAGGAAGAACGGACGATGAGCGAGAAGCTCCAGCTCCTGAACAAGGTCCAGGCCATCAACTGGAACCGCATCGAGGACGACAAGGACGTGGAGGTGTGGAACCGCCTCACGGGCAACTTCTGGCTGCCCGAGAAGGTGCCGCTCTCCAATGACGTGCAGTCGTGGGCGACGCTGACCCCGGAAGAGCAGCAGCTCACGATGCGGGTGTTCACCGGCCTCACCCTGCTCGACACGATCCAGGGCACGGTGGGTGCGGTCTCGCTCATCCCCGACGCGCTGACCCCGCACGAGGAGGCCGTCTACACGAACATCGCGTTCATGGAGTCGGTGCACGCCAAGAGCTACTCGTCGATCTTCTCGACGCTGTGCTCCACGAAGGAGATCGACGAGGCGTTCCGCTGGTCGATCGAGAACGAGAACCTGCAGCGCAAGGCTCAGATCGTCATGGACTACTACCGCGGCGACGAACCCCTCAAGCGCAAGGTGGCCTCGACGCTGCTCGAGTCGTTCCTCTTCTATTCGGGCTTCTACCTGCCGATGCACTGGTCGAGCCGCGCGAAGCTCACCAACACCGCCGACATGATCCGCCTCATCATCCGCGACGAGGCCGTGCACGGCTACTACATCGGCTACAAGTTCCAGCGGGGACTCGAGAAGGTGGACGAGGCAACCCGTCAGGAGCTGAAGGACTACACCTTCTCGCTGCTGTACGAGCTTTACGACAACGAGGTGCAGTACACGCAGGACCTCTACGACGGCGTCGGTCTCACCGAGGACGTCAAGAAGTTCCTGCACTACAACGCCAACAAGGCGCTCATGAACCTCGGCTACGAGGCCATGTTCCCCTCGACGGTGACCAACGTCAGCCCGGCGATCCTCTCGGCACTGTCGCCCAACGCCGACGAGAACCACGACTTCTTCTCCGGCTCGGGCTCGTCGTATGTCATCGGCAAGGCTGTCGCGACCGAGGACGACGACTGGGACTTCTGATCCCGTCCGAACGGCGAGGGCCCCGCGAGTGTGACACTCGTGGGGCCCTCGCCGTCGGCGGAGGCACTCAGGATGACGCCTTCGCGACCACGTAGTTCGCCACGAACGCTCCGCTCGTCGAGGGGTCCGGACCCCACGTGATCACGACGCTCCACTGCGATGAGGCGAGGTGCTGCACGTGATTGCCGTCGGAGGAGAAGTCGCCGTCGAGTGAGTAGCCGGCGGACTTCAGCTTGTCTACGGCGCTGGTGATCGCGGCTTCGCTCGACGTCTGCACGATGATCGAGTAGCCGCCGTTGACGGAGACCGAGGTCGTGATCTTGCCCTCGGGTGCGGGGATGTCGCTCGGCCACCCGGAGGGCAGAGAGCCGCTGGTGGAGACGTTGACGCCCGCATCGGCGGCGGCGGATGCGGCGGCGCTGGCGACTCCCGCAGCCTGGCTGGCGACGGCGGCTCCCTGCTGGACGAGCGCGGACACCTGTCCGCAGCCGGCGAGGGCGAACGCCACGGCGACGGTGGCGGGGAGGACGAGATAACGGGGTGACATCGGGACTCCTCATGCGTGTGGTGACGGGGGTGACGAGGCCGAGTGTTCCATGGGTGCACGGATCGCGCATGGGGAGAGTGGCGACTTCCGTCTGCCCGCGGGGCACCGTGCCACGGGCCGCGGGCCGGTCTAGCATGGCTGTCATGTCTGAACGCCCCCCCTTCAGCCCGGTGATCTCCCTGTTGACGATGTCGTCGATCTGGGACGGGCAGCTCGGCGCGGCGCTGAAGGACCTGGGTCTCACCACGCGGAAGTACGGTCTGCTGGCGCACATCCGGGCGACGCCGGGCATCTCGTTCAGTGAGCTGGCCCGCCGCTCCCAGATCACGGTGCAGACCGCCCACACTGCCGTCCGCGCGCTCGCCGATGACGGCATGGTCGCCGACGGCACGGCTCATGCCGGCTCGGCGTCCGATCTGCGCGTCACGGAGAAGGGTGACGCGGCCCTCGATGAGGCCGATGCCCGCCTCGCCCGCCTCGACCGCGACTTCGCGGCGGCGTTGCCGGCGTTGACGGACGCGCTGCAGGGGCTGCACGAGGAGCCGTTCGCAGGGATCCTTCAGGGTTCCTGAAGCCCTTCAGATAGACTGAAGGATGTCGCGGGAGCCGCGGCATCCGATCTCTGCTGGAGGACCCGTGTTCCGCACCCCGTCCGCACTGTTCCGCGTGCTTGCGATCGCCGAGGCGATCACCTGGACGCTTCTGATCACCGCCCTGATCGTGCGGGCGACCACGGGGGTCGCGGTCGCGGTGACGGTCGCCGGCGGCGTGCACGGCTTCGTCTTCCTGGCGTATGGCGCGACCGCCGTTCTCGTTGCGAAGAACCAGCGCTGGCATCCGCTGCGCGCCGTCGTGGCGATCGGGAGCGCGGTGATCCCCTACGCGACCATCCCGGCGGAGATCTGGTGGCTGCACCGCACCGGCGCGCTCGCGGGGGACTGGCGGCTGCACGCGGGGAGCGACCCGCGCGACGAGCGGTGGCACGACCGCCTCATGCGTGCGATGCTTCGTCGCCCCGGACTTCTTGCGGCTCTGCTCGTGGTGGCGGTCGTCGTTATCTTCACGGGGCTGCTGATCGTCGGCCCGCCCGGCGGAAAGGCCTGAGTCGGGCGAAGCGCCTGAGCCGGGCGAGCCGGCGGCGCGTCGGGCGGAGCGCCTGAGCCGGCCGGAAGACCCGCGCTGGGCCTACTTGGCGCGGGCGTGGATCGGGAGTGCGATCGCTGCCGACACCAGCAGGATGCCACCGAAGAAGATGATGGCCTGCAGGCCCGGCACCGCGAACGCGATACCGAAGCAGAACATGCCGAGCAGGAACAGCAGCAGCGCCACGATGAACATGGGTCTCCTTCGGGGGGATGGGACTTCCGACAGGATATCGGGCGCACGGCCCGCGCCGTGACCGGCGTGAGGCAAGCTTCCCCCATGACGACTCGACATGGAGACCTCTCCCTGGGCGTCGCAGGTGCCCTTGGCGCTGCGCGCATCGCGGACATCGCGGTGCGCGCGGAAGCCGCCGGCTTCGCGCGCCTCTGGGTGAACGACACCCCCGGCGGCGACGCGCTGGCGGGCCTGGCTGCGGCCGCCGAGCGCACGAGCAGCATCGGGCTCGCGACCGGCGTCGTGCCCATCGACCGGGTTCCCGCTCGCGGCCTTGCCGAGCGGGCGACGCAGATCGCCGGTGCCTCCGGCCGCCTCACGGTGGGGATCGGCTCGGGACGCCTGCGCGAGGGTGCGCTCGCGCAGGTCGCCGCGGCGATCGGCGAGTTGCGCGAAGCCGGGGTGCCCGTGCTCGTCGGCGCGCTGGGACCACGGATGCGGCGGCTCGCCGTGACCGCCTCCGACGGCGTGCTGCTCAACTGGCTCACGCCACGAGCCGCGGCGGATCAGACCGCTGCGCTGCACGAGATCGCGCCCGACGCGCACGTCGCGCTCTACGTGCGGTGGGCGCTCGAGCCGGCCGCCCGCGCCCGGCTCGACGACGAGGCATCCCGGTACGACCAGGCGCCGGGATACGCCGAGAACTTCGCCCGGCTCGGGTTCCGCGCCCACGACACCGTCCTCGCACCCGACTCGGCCGATGCGCCGGGGCGGGTGAGGGCCTATCGCGAGGCGCTGGACGAGGTGGTGCTGCGTGCGATCACCCCGACCGACGCTCCCCATGAGTTCGCGGCGCTCATCGATCGCGCGGGGCGATGGCTGGCAGACGCGTGACGGGGTGAGGGGGCGGATGCCGCGGCATCCGCCCCCTCACCCCGTTCTCAGACCCGCGCGCCCGCCGCGGGTGCCGCCGCCCGCCGCGCAGCGTCGATGCGGTCGAGCTCGTGGAGCGAGGTGCCGCGGGTCTCCCGCATCGTGAGCACGGTCACGAGCGTCACGATCGCGGCGATACCGAGGTAGATCGCCACCGGCAGGGGCGAGCCGAACGACGTCAGCAGCGCGGTCGCGATGATCGGTGCGAGCGACCCCGCGACGATCGAGGTGACCTGGTAGCCGAGCGACACCCCCGAGTAGCGCATGCGCGTGGGGAAGAGCTCCGCCATGATCGCGGGCTGCGGGGCGTACATGAACGAGTGGATGACGAGACCGAGGCAGATCGCGAGCACGATGACGAACGGGTCGCGCGTGTCGAACATCGGGAACGCGATGAATCCCCACGCGATCGCGAACACGGCGCCGATCGCGTAGACGGGCTTGCGGCCGATGCGATCCGACAGTCCTCCCACGATCGGGATGACGATCGTGTGCACGATGTGGGCGACGACCAGCAGGGTGAGGATCTCGGCCGTGTCCATGCCGAGCGCCACCTTGAGGTAGGTGATCGAGAAGGTCACGACGAGGTAGTACATGATGTTCTCCGCGAAGCGCAGGCCCATCGCGGTCAGGACGCCACGGGGGTACCGACGCAGCACCTCGAACACGCCGTATCGCGTGTCATCGGCCGCTGCCGCCTCACGCGCCTGCACGAAGATGGGAGCGTCGTCGACGCGGGTGCGCACGTAGTACCCGATCGCGACGATCACGACCGACAGCCAGAACGAGACGCGCCAGCCCCAGCCGAGGAACGCCTCGGGCGTGAGCGTGCGGCTGAGCACCAGCAGCACGATCGTGGCGAGCAGATTGCCGATCGGCACGGCCGCCTGGGGGAACGACGCCCAGAAGCCGCGGCGACGGTCGGGGGAGTGCTCGGCGACGAGCAGCACGCCGCCGCCCCATTCGCCGCCGACGGCGAAGCCCTGCAGGAATCGCAGGATCACCAGCAGCGCGGGAGCGAGGTAGCCGACCTGCTCGAAGGTGGGGAGGCATCCCATCAGGAACGTCGTGACGCCGACGAGGATGATCGCGAGCTGCAGCAGCTTCTTGCGGCCGTACTTGTCGCCGAAGTGTCCGAAGACGATGCCGCCGAGAGGGCGGGCGATGAAGCCGATCGCGTAGGTCACGAAGGCGGAGATGATGCCCGCGTACGGGTCGTTCGACGGCGGGAACATGACGACGTTGAACACGATCGTCGCGGCGGTGGCGTAGAGGAAGAACTCGTACCACTCGGCGACGGTGCCCGCCATCGATGCGGTGACGACCTTGCGTAGTCCGCTGGTCTTCGGTTCTGCGGGGGATGCGGCAGATGCCATGCGCTGATACCTCCTTGTAGGCGCAGGTGCGACGGATGTCGCGGCCCGAAGTTACCTGAAAGTCAATTCAGGTTTCAAGACCGGATGCCGCGTGTCGCCGTCCCCTGGATGAGAGTTCTCTCATCGACCCCTCGACATCGGCCGCTCGCCGCAGTGGAATGGGGTCATGCGCGTTGCAGCCCGATGGCTCCTCGGCGTCGCGATGGTCGTCGCCGGCGTCTCCCACCTCACGTTCCTGCGGTCGGACTTCCGAGCCCAGGTGCCCGAGACGATCGCCGAGCTGTCTCCGCTCGACGAGGATCAGATCGTGCTCGCATCGGGCGTGGTCGAGATCGCCCTCGGCACCGCCGTGCTCGCGGCCCGGCGCCGACGCGGACTCGTGGGCGCGGTGCTCGCCGCCTTCTTCGTGGCCGTGTTCCCCGGCAACCTCGCCCAGTTCGCCAACCAGCGCAGCGCGTTCGGGCTCGACACCGACGCGAAGCGGTTCATCCGACTTCTCTTCCAGCCGGTCCTCGTGGTCTGGGCGCTGTGGGCGACGCGCCGCGGGTGAACGGGGGCGCCGCACCCATCGGCCGAGCGGCCGGCGCTCGGGGGCGGATCAGCGCTTCGCGTCGACCAACCGGATACGCACGATGTTGTCGGTCTCGTCGAGTTCCGCGATCTCCGGATGCGCCAACACGAACTCGCTGAAGCTGCGGTGTCCGAGCGCCTTCTCGCTGAACGACGGGTCGAGGCGCAGCAGCAGCGCCTTCACGGCCGACGCGTGCTGCCACTGCGACGGGTCCTTGTCGTTCTCGAGGCGCAGCGCGCGTTCGAGCAGCTCGGCGGCCGGGTCGACCTGGCGCTTGCGGGCGCGCGGGCGTGAGGGAGCGGCATCCTTCTTCTGCTCGGGAGCCGCGACCCCCGGAAGCGAGTCGTACGAGTCGAAGCGGTCGCACGCGGCGGCCAGAGACTTCGCGGTCGATCCCGCCACCCCGACGCCGACCACGAAGCGTCCCAGGCGCTTGCAGCGCTGCGCGAGCGGCACATAGTCCGAGTCGCCCGCCGCGATCACGACGTGGGTGAGGTCGGGCAGGCGGAACATGTCCTCGACGGCGTCGACCGCGAGCCGGATGTCGGCGCCGTTCTTGCCGTAGGCGGCCGCGGGGAACAGCTGCACGAGATCGACCGCGCGCGCGACGAGCTGCGAGCGATACTCGGCGTTCACCGGGGCGGACCAGTCGGCGTAGGCGCGCACGAGCACCAGCGTGCCGAAGGACGTCGCATAGTCGATGATCGCGCCGATGTCGACGGTGGCGGCGGCGAGACGTTCGGCGACCTCGGTGTCGCCCGTGCCCTCGGCGATGCGGGTGCGGTCGCGGCTGTACGAGCCGCGGCCGTGCACCCGGTCGTACCAGCTGATGACGATGTTGTCGAAGTCGAGGTACACCGCCACGCGGGGCGTCGTGGAGTCGGGCATCAGCTCTCCCCGGGGTAGCTCACGCCGAGCTGCGAGCGGATGTCATCGAGCGCCGCCATGATCGCCACCGTCTCGTCGATCGGCAGCAGATCGCTGTCGCGCCCGCCGTCCGCGATGATGCGCTCGGCGGCCAGTGCCTGGTACTGCATGCCGCGCCCCGTGACGCGGTTCTCCCACGTCTCGGCGACCGTTCCGTCGGGGAGGGTGAGGCGCGCGGTCGTCGGCGTGTACCAGACGTGGTCGATGTCGATGCGGGCATCGGTGCCGATGACGTGCGCGACGTTCGGGCCGGCGGCCCGCGACGACGACAGCGTCGTCGCGATCGCGCCGCCGGCGTGGGTCGAGATCGTGGCGACCTCGGTGTCGGCGCCCGTCTCGCCGAGGCGTCCGCGGGCGACGAGGGATTCCGGTGCGCCCAGCAGATCCCACGCGAACGAGATCGGGTAGATGCCGAGGTCGAGCAGGGCGCCCCCGCCGAGCGCGAGCGCGTTGATGCGGTGCGACGGATCGGTCGGCAGCGACTGCGTGTGGTCGGCCGTCACCGTGCGCACCTCACCCAGCCGGCCGCCGCGCACGAGCTCGCGCACCCAGGCCATGTGGGGCAGATAGCGGGTCCACATGGCTTCCATCGCGAGCACGCCCGCCGAGCGCGCCGCGTCGCGCACGGCCGCCGCCTGCGCGGCATCCTGGGTGAACGCCTTCTCCACCAGCACGTGCTTGCCGTGCGCGATCGCCGCGAGGGCGTTCTCGGCGTGCAGCGGATGCGGCGTCGCGACATAGACGATGTCGACGTCCGGGTCTGCGACCAGCTCCTCATAAGACCCGTGCGCCCGCGGGATCTCGAACCGCTCGGCGAACCGCGCCGACGACTCGGCCGAGCGCGAGCCCACAGCCGCGACGTCCAGGCCCGCGTGCCGAAGGTCGGAGGTGAAGGATGTCGCGATCCCACCGGTCGCGAGGATGCCCCATCGAAGCCCGCTCATGCGTCGAGCGTAGCCCTGCGGCATCCTCTGGCGCGCGGTCGTAGGCTCGGGGGGTGACCACTGCGATCGACAGGTTCATCGAGCTGCTGCGCATCCCGACCGTGTCGTCGG
>NZ_LMPK01000038.1:97987-98209 GCF_001423825.1 Microbacterium sp. Leaf351 | reverse complement strand
CCCTCTCGTGCACGAACGACTCGAGGTGGAGCTGGTCGCCGGCCACGCGCTGCTGATCCGCTGGCCGGGACTCAGCTCCGGCGCCCCGCTCGTTCTCATGGCGCACCAGGACGTCGTGCCCGCAGACCCCGCCGAGTGGACGACCCCGCCCTTCTCTCCGACGGTGTTCGGCGAGGGCGAGGACGAGACGATCCGTGCGCGTGGCGCGATCGACGACAAGGG
>NZ_LMPK01000038.1:81516-97962 GCF_001423825.1 Microbacterium sp. Leaf351 | reverse complement strand
CCTCGCCTTCGGGCACAACGAGGAGACCGCGGGCGACGGCGCCGGCGCGATCGTCGCCGTGCTCGACGAACGCGGCGTGCGGCCCGGCCTGGTGCTCGACGAGGGCGGCGCCGTCGTCGAGGGCGTGCTGCCGGGCGTCACGCGGCCGACCGCGATGATCGGCGTCGCCGAGCGCGGCGTCATGACCCTCACGCTCACCGTCGCCGAGGCCGGCGGGCACGCCTCCACACCGACGCGGATGCCCGCGACCGCTCGGCTCGCGCGCGCGATCGATCGTCTGCGCCGAACCCCGTTCCGCACTCGCATCACCCCGCCCGTGCGCGCGATGTTCGCCACGGCCGCGCAGGCGGCGCCGCCGGCGCTCGCCGCCGTGTTCCGCTCGCTCGGGTGGACGGGGCCCGTGCTTTCCCGGGCGCTGGCACTCCTCGGCCCCGAGACGAACGCGCTGGTTCGCACCACGGCCGTCGTCACCGAGCTGAGCGGGGCGACGGGCGAGAACGTGCTCGCCACGCGCGCCAGAGCGGTCGTCAACATCCGCCTTCTCCCGGGCGACACGGTCGAGGGAGTCACCCGGCACGTGCGGCGCGCCGTGCGCGACGACCGGGTCGAGGTCGAGGTGTTCCGCGCGTCGAACCCGTCGCCGGTCTCGCCGTGGCGCGGTGAGCCGTGGCAGCGTCTCTCGGCCGCCGTCCGGTCGGCTCTCGGTGACGACGTGCTGGCGACCCCGTACGTGCAGTTGGGGGCGAGCGACTCGCGGTTCTTCACCGCGATCAGCGAGCACGTCTACCGGTTCACGCCGTTCCACCTGACGCGCGCGGAGCGCGACTGCCTGCACGCTCCCGACGAGCGCATCCGCGTGCAGGTCTGGCTGCGCGGGATCGAGTTCTACCGCGACCTGCTGCGCGCGAGCTGACGTCGAAGCCGGCGGCGGGATCGCACCGGAGGCTGCGCGGCCGCCCGGCCGGGCCCGGGTCGCCGCGGCGGTCGGGTCTCAGCCGAGCGCCTGCACCAGGTCGGCGATGATCTCGTCGGGATCCTCGAGGCCGATCGACAGTCGCACGGTGGTCTCGGAGATGCCCGCCGCGGCTCGCTGATCGGGCGTCAGGTGGCTGTGGGTCATGGACGCCGGGTGGGCGACCATGCTGCGCGCGTCGCCGATGTTCGCGACGAGCCGCAGCAGCCGCAGCCGCTCGACGAACTGCTCGACGAGGGCGAAGTCGCCGTCGGCGTCCCCGGTCGAGACGAGGTCGACGGAGAACACGGATGCCGCACCCCGCGGAAGGTACGCGAGGGCCGCCGCGTGCCACGGGCTGTCGGGGAGCGATGGATGGTGCACCTTCGCGATGCGTGGGTGGTCGGCGAGGGCGGACGCGACCTTCTCGGCGCTCTCGCTGTGCCGGCCGAGCCTCAGGTCGAGGGTCTCGACGCCCTGCAGCAGCTGGAACGCGCTCGCCGCCGACAGCGTCGGACCGAGGTCGTGCACGTACTTCGTCTTGATCAGTGCGATGAAAGGCGACCCCCGCTCGCCGAACCGTTCGACGAGGCTGTCGCCGCCGGTGCCCGCGTAGGGCGCGGTCAGCTGCGGCCAGCGCTCGGGGTGCGCCGTGAAGTCGAACGTGCCGAGGTCGACGATCACGCCGCCGAGGGTCGAGCCGTGACCGCCGAGGAACTTCGTCGCCGAGTGCACGACGATGTCGGCGCCGAATTCCTTCGGGCGCTGCAGGGCCGGGGTCGCCACGGTGTTGTCGATCACGAGCGGAAGCCCCGCCGCGTGGGCGACCTCGGCGACCTCGCTCACCCGCAGCACCTGGGCGAGGGGGTTCGCGACCGACTCCGCGAACAGCACGCGCGTCGTCGGACGGATGGCCGCGCGCCAGGCGTCGATGTCGTCCTGGTCGACGAACGTCACCTCGATGCCCCAGTCGGGGAACGTGTCGTGCAGCAGGTCGACGGTGCCGCCGTAGAGCTGGCTGGCGGCGACGATGTGCTGTCCCTGGTGCACGAGGGCGAGGAGGGAGAGAGCGACCGCGGCCTGTCCCGAGGCGACGCCTGCGGCAGCGATGCCGCCCTCGAGAGCTGCGATGCGCTCCTCGAGCACGAGCACGGTGGGGTTTGCAGCGCGCGAGTAGATGTCGCCGTTCTTGCGCAGTGCAAACAGGTCACGCGCTTCGGCGAGCGAGGAGAACGCGAACGCGGCGGACTGGTAGATCGGCGGCACGGCGGTGTGCACCTCGGTGCGCGGGTCGTAGCCCGCCTGCACCTGGGCCGTCGCGAGCGAGCGTTCGGGGAGCGTCATGCGCTCATTGTCGCGGCTCGATCTTTGTGCCGCACCTTCGTGTGTCCGCGCGTGTCAGGAGTCGCCGGCGAGGGCTTTGACGATGCGCGGGAGAGAGACCGACTCGGCCGTGCCGAGGCGCTGGGCGAACAGGCTCACCCGCAGCTCCTCGAGCAGCCACCGCGCCCGCACGAGCGGGGCCGGCGCACCGGGCGGCAGCGGTAGCGTCCCGCCCGCCTCGGCGTATGCGGTTGCCGCGCGCTCGAACTCGGTCTGGCGCTGCCGGTCGCGGCCGGGATTGTCGCCGAGGGCGGCGAGGCGGTCGAGAGACCCCTGGAGGTAGCGGGGGAGGTGGGCGAGACGGTCGAGGCCGGTCGCCGAGACGAACCCGGGGTGCACGAGGCCGGCCAGCTGGCCGCGCACATCGGCGAGCGGGGCGATGAGGGTGATCGACGTCTGCGCCTTGAGCGCCCGCTCCACGTCGCGCGCGAGCACCAGGATGCGCGCGGTGAGCGAGACGGCGGCGAACAGCGCATCGGTCACCTCGGACGAGAACGCGTCGCGCGCGGCGGTGAAGGCCTCGCGGGTGCGGATGCCGCCGGGGTGCCGCGCGATCACGGCGTCGGCGACGGCGCCGCGGGCATCCTCGACGAGCGCCCGGGCGCTCGGGTAGGGCGATGCGGCAAGGGCGAGCTTCTCGGTGGCGGTGAGGTGCTCGAGCACGTAGGCGGCGGGGGAAGGCACGGCGAGCAGCAGCAGGCGCCGCACACCGTCACGCGTGGCGCGGGCGGCGGCCTCCGCGGTCGCCTGGATGCGCAGCGCCACGCTCTCGCCCTCATCGACGAGCGCGGGGTAGCCGCGCACCGTGCCACCGGCGACCCGGCTGTCGACGAGCTCGGGCAGGACGTCGAGGTCGAAGTCGGTGAGACCGGCGCGTTCGACGAAGCCGCCCGCGACGGGCCCCGTCTGGCGGGGTCCGGGAACGGGTGCGGATGCCGCGGCCTGCGGCCCGCGCGCGAGGGATCGCGCGACCGAGGAGCGCGCGCGGTCGGCGAGGCGGGACTGCAGGTCGGCGAGGTCGCGTCCGCTGCCGACCGCGCGGCCGCGATCGTCGACGACGCGGAACGACACGGCGAGGTGGGCGGGCACGCGGTCGAGCTCGAAGTCGGCGCCCGACACCGGCTGGCTGGCGACGCGTCGGATGCGGTCGGCGAGCGCCTCGGCGAGGGAGCGCGCCGGGAGTCCGTCGTGGTGTTCGGGGGCGTCGGCGGCGATCTCCTCGGCGAACCGCGCGGCGAAGTCGGCGGCCGGCACGACGTGGCGGCGGATGACCTTGGGGAGGGCACGGATGAGGGCCGCGATCAGCTCGTCGCGCATCCCGGGCACCTGCCAGTCGAAGCCCGCGGGCTGGAGCGAGGCGAGCAGGGCGAGTGGCACGATCGCCGTCACGCCGTCGTCGGGAGCCCCCGGCTCGAAGCGGTAGGCGAGCTGCAGCACCTGGTCGCCCTGCGTCCACCGCGCGGGGAAGTCGCCGGCGGCGGCCGTGCCCGACCCGTCGAGCAGGTCGTCCTCGCGCAGGTCGAGCAGGTGCGGCGTGCGGGACGCGGCATCCTTCCACCACGTCTCGAACGAGCGCAGGTCGAACACGTCGCGCGGGATGCGGGCGTCGTAGAACGCGAACACCGCCTCGTCGCCGGCGAGGATGTCGCGTCGACGCTCGCGCTCTTCGACCTTCTCGAGTCGGCGTCGCAGGTCGAGGTTGCGTCGAGCGAAGGCGGTGAGCGTCTTGCCCAGGCGTGTCGGGTCCCAGTCCTCCTCGACGAGCGCGTGCCGCACGAAGAGCTCCCGGGCGAGGTCCCGATCGAACCGGGCCAGCTGCACCCGGCGGCGCGGGATGATCTCGACCCCGAACAGCGTCACCTTCTCGGCTGCGACGGCGGCGCCGGCGTCCTTCGACCAGTGCGGGTCGCTGAGCTGACGTTTCGCGAGGTCGCCCGCGAGGGCCTCCGCCCAGGCGGGATCGATCGCCGCGGCCGTGCGGGCGTACAGCCTGCTCGTCTCGACCAGCTCGGCCGCCATGACCGCGTCGGGAGCCTTGGCCCTCACGCCCGAGCCGGGGAAGATCGCGAAGCGCGCCCCCCGCGCCCCGCGGTACTCGGCCGCCGGGCGGCGTCCCTTCGGCGGTGCGGAGCCGGCGAGCCGGTCGTCGCGGATGCCGATGTGGGACAGGAGCCCCGCGAGGATGGCCGTGTGCACAGCCACCGGGTCGGCCGCGGCATCCGTCGTCCTGTGCGTCCCGCCGATCTGCGCGCTCAGCTGCCGGTGCACGTCGAACCACTCGCGCACCCGCACGTAGTTCAGGAACTCGGCCCGGCACGCGCGGCGGAACGCGCTCGAGCCGAGCGCGGACTGCTGGGCCCGCAGGTGGCGCCAGAGGTTCAGGAGCGTGAGGAAGTCGCTCGTCGGGTCGGTGAAGCGGGCGTGCTGCCGGTCTGCCTCCTCGCGGCGCTCCTCGGGGCGTTCGCGGACATCCTGGATCGACAGGCCCGCGACGATCGGCAGCACGTCGGCGACGACGCCGGTGCGCTCCGCCTCGATGAGCATGCGGGCGAAGCGCGGGTCGATCGGGAGGCGGGAGAGCCGGGTGCCGACCTTCGTGAGACGGATGCCGTCGCGGGACCGGGTCACGGCACCGAGCTCGACGAGCAGGTCGACCGCCGCCGTGACCCCGCGGGAGTCCGGCGGGGTGAGGAACGGGAACTCGGCGATGTCGCCGAAGCCGAGCGCCAGCATCTGCAGCACGACCGACGCGAGCGAGGTGCGCAGCACCTCGGGTTCGGTGAACTCGGGCCGACGGTCGAAGTCGGCCTCCGCGTAGAGCCGGATGGCGACGCCCGGCGCCGTGCGGCCCGCGCGGCCCGAGCGCTGCTGCGCCGACGCCTGCGAGATCGCCTCGATCGGCAGCCGCTGCACCTTCGAGCGGGCGCTGTAGCGCGAGATGCGGGCGGTGCCGGTGTCGACGACGTAGCGGATGCCCGGAACGGTGAGGCTCGTCTCGGCGACGTTGGTCGAGAGGATGACGCGGCGTCGGAGTCCTGCGACGGTCGACGGCTCGAACACCCGGTGCTGCTCCGCCGCCGACAGACGCCCGTACAGCGGCAGCACCTCGGTCGGCGAGCGGTCGCTCGCGAAGGCGGCGCGCACGGCATCGGCCGCATCGCGGATCTCCGCCTCGCCGGGGAGGAACACGAGCACGTCGCCGCGGGGCTCGGCATCGAGCTCGCGCAGTGCCGCCACGATCGCGGACACCTCGTCGGCGTCGCCGGGGGGAGAGGCCGCATCCTCGTCGTCGGCATCGTCCGCATCGTCGGGGAGTTCCGCGACGAGAGGGCGGTACCGCACCTCGACCGGGTAGGTGCGGCCGGACACCTCGATGACGGGCGCGGGGGAGCCCGTGGCATCCGAGAAATGACGCGCGAAGCTCTCGGGGTCGATCGTCGCCGACGTCACGATGACCTTCAGGTCGGGACGCTGCGGGAGGATGCGCCGCAGGTAGCCGAGCAGGAAGTCGATGTTGAGCGAGCGCTCGTGCGCCTCGTCGATGATGATCGTGTCGTAGCGGCGCAGCAGCCGGTCGCGGTGGATCTCGTTGAGCAGGATGCCGTCGGTGACGAGCGCGATGCGGGTGTCATCGGTCACCTGGTCGGTGAAGCGCACCTTGTATCCGACGAGACCGCCGACCTCGACCCGCAGCTCCTGCGCGATGCGTTCGGCGATCGTCCGCGCCGCGAGCCGGCGGGGCTGCGTGTGGGCGATGCTCTCGCGGCCGAGCTCGAGGCAGATCTTCGGCAGCTGGGTGGTCTTGCCGGAACCGGTCGCGCCCGCGACGATGACGACCTGGTGGTCGCGGATCGCTGTTGCGATCTCGTCCCGCGCGGCGCTGACGGGCAGCTCGGCCGGGTAGACGATGACGGGCTGCGCGGGGGGCATGGCCGTCACATCCTACCGGCGGGGACGCCCGCCGCCGGCGGGGTCGTCGTCGTCGACCACGCCTTCGTTCAGTGCAGCGACGAAGCCGTCGAGTGCGCGGGCGAGGGCGTCGCGCTCGACGTCCGAGAGGCTGGCCGCGGCCTCGAGCTGGTGCTCGTGCGCGGCGCGCAACACCTTTCGCACGGGAGAGTCGGCGGGAATGGTGGGTTCCAGCACGATGCTGCGCCGGTCGCTCGGATGCGCCGCGCGGCGGAGCAGCCCGGTGTTCTCGAGCCGGTCGATGATGGCCGTCGCTGCCGCGCTCGATGCGTCGAGGGTGCGGGCCACCTCGCTCGGGGTGACAGCGTGCCGCACCTCCTCCGCGTCGAGCAGCAGCCGCACGAGATCGAGGTCGCGGCCGCCGAGCCCGAGGCGCCGCCGCACGTCGCGCTCCGCGTCGCCGAGTGCGCGCTGCATACCCGCGAGCGAGCGCAGCAGTCGCTCGGGGTCCGTCGTGTACGCGCTCACGTCGCCGCCTCCTCGCGGAGCAGTCTACCCGCGATGGTTTGCTGATTTAGCTAATCTAGTGAGATACTCAGCCAGCGAACGAAAGGATGACTCATGGGCACCATGTTCTACGGCAACGGGGGCGGCATCCAGGTCGACGACCGCACCCTCGAGCACCTGCGACTCGCCGTCGCCACCCGTCTGAGACGTGGGGAATCGTTCATGGTGAGCATGCCGGTGGATGAACCCGGCCTCGGATCTCGGCGCAATCTCTGGGTGTCGCCGGCCATCCCGCTGCAGTTCATCGCGGCCGGCAGCAGGATGCCCTCCCTCAACCGGCTCTGGATCCAGGCGATGGGCGAGAGCGAGGACTCGACCGGCACTCTGACGGTGATGCCGGAGGCCGAGGCGGCGTCGTACCTCGAGCGCAAGCACCTGCGCACCATGAACCAGCTCGCGCCGCACGACGACGCGCCACGCGAGATGCGCGTCGCCGGGTGAGACGCATCCCTCGCCTCTATCATCGGAGCATGCCCTCCAGCGAGTTCGACGACAGCGGGTACTGGTACGCCGACACGGAGGACGCGCGTCGCGCGCGGGCCGTCCACCTGCTGCAGGCGTTCCGTCTCTACCGCGCCGCCGAGGTCGCCATGCGTCGTCGCACGCGCGACGCGATGTCGATGGGCGAGAACGACCTGCTCGTGCTGCGCTACCTGCTCAAGGCCCAGCAGGAGGGTCGTTCGGTCTCGCCCGGTGAGCTGTCCCGCTACCTCGGCACCTCGACCGCCGCGGTCACCGCGATCATCGACCGACTCGAGCGCTCGAACCATGTGCGGCGGGAACGCCATGAGAGTGATCGCCGCAGCATCTACGTCGTGCCGACCGCGGAGAGCGACGACGAGGTGCGTCGCACCCTCGGTGACATGCACGACCGCATGCTCGACGCGGTCATCGACCTCAGCCCCGACGACACCCTCGTGGTGCTCGACACGCTCGCCCGCCTGCAGGCGGCGGTCGATCAGGTGCAGCCGGGAGCCCACGCGGGCGCCCGACGCTGAGAACGCGGCCCGCGGGTCGTTCACGAGGCGTGTAGCCAATCCAGTTTCCTACCCGACGGACATTCGACCCGCGACAGGCGGGCTGGGAGGATGACAGCGTGACCCCCGATTCCGAGCTGCCGTTCGTCGTGGACGGTTACGAGCTCACCTCCTACGCGGGCAGCGTCGATCGACTCCTCGCCCGCCACCCGGCGAGGTCCCGCACCGAGATCGAGGCCGTTCTGGCGCGCGAGCACGACGCGTTCACGGGCGGGCGCCCTGTCGCCATCCCCGTCGCCGTGGAGAACGGTGCCGACGAGGTGCTCTCGCTCCGCGAAGACGACGCGGCCGACGGCGCCGTCGCCTGACGGTCGCGCCGCGGCATCCGATCCACCCGCGTCGAGCCCCGCGGGTTCATCCGTGCCGGGTCAGATCCAGCTCTGCATCCAGTTGTGCAGGCGCCAGAAGTCGTAGGGCACCGGCATGGCCGTCCACACCGGGTACCAGAAGGCCGACAGCACGACGGCGACCCCGAGGAAGACGAGGACCACGCCCTGCCCCGAGCGTCGCCGGGCGGGAGAGGCATCCGGACCGCCCGCGATGTCGCGCGCGGCCAGGGCGACCGCGATGACGAGGAAGGGCAGCATCACGATCGTGTAGAACTGGAAGATCGTGCGGTCGGGGTAGAGCAGCCACGGCACATACGTCGCGATGATCCCGACGAGCACGAAGCCCGCCGCCGCATCCGGTCTCCGAACGAACCGCACCAGCAGATAGATCGCGGCGGCGATTCCCGCCCACCAGATGAGCGGGTTCGGGATGCTCGAGATCGCCTGCACGCCGTTCGCCCCCTGCTCCCAGTACATCGAGGTGGGGCGGATGAGCAGCGGCCACTCCCAGGCCGGGCTCTGATAGCTGTGCGGGGTGTGCAGGTTCACGTTGAAGCCGTACATCGCGCCGTGGTAGACCCACAGGTTCTGCAGCGGCTGCGGCAGGAGGGCGGCGAGCCCCGCAGGCGGCGCGCCCGAGTACTGCCGGTCGTAGCCGCCGGCGGTCACGAGCCACCCCGTCCACGAGACGACGTAGACGACGAGGGCGACAGGCAGCATCAGCACCGCAGACCAGAGCCCCTGCCGCACGGCGTCCAGGTGCCACATCCGGATGCCGAGACGCCACCGGGCGACGGCGTCGGAGATGACCACGTAGACACCGAGCGCGGCGATGACGTACAGCCCCGACCACTTCACGGCCGTCGCCGCGCCCGCTGCGGCACCGGCCGCGAGCAGCCACGGGCGGTTCCACAGCAGCCGGCCCCACGCGCTCGGCCGGTCGGGATCGCGGGCCCCCAACCGGCGATCGCACCACGCGCGGTCGAGGAGGACGAACCAGAACGCGAGGATCACGAAGAACGTGAGGATGCCGTCGAGGAGCGCCACCCGGCTCATCACGATCGCGAGCCCGTCGATCGCCATCAGCAGCGACGCGATCGTGGCCGCGGCCACCGACCGGGTGAGCGCCTTCGTGACGAGGTAGACCAGCAGCACGGTGGCCGTGCCGAGCAGCGCGACCGAGAATCGCCAGCCGAACGACGACGCCGGGCCGAAGATCCACATGCCGAGTCCGATGATCCACTTGCCGAGCGGAGGATGCACGACGAAGCTGCCGGACGTCTCGTAGTCGTCGGTCACGCCCTGCTCGAACGCGCCGTTCGCGTTGGCGGGCCAGTTGGCGGGGTAGCCCAGGTTCCACTGGCTCCATGCGTCCTTGACGTAGTAGGTCTCGTCGAAGACGATCGCGTGCGGGTTCTGCAGGTTCCAGAAGCGCAGCACGGCCGCGAGGAGGGTCACCAGCAGCGGCGCCAGCCACGAGATCCGACGCTGCAGGGCGGCATCGGCCCGCACGCGCATCGCCCACCGGTCGTAGCGGGAGAGGGGTGCGTTCTCGAGGAGGGGCGGCGCGGTGCGGCTCACGGGCACCAGCCTATGCTGGGGCGGTGTTGAAGCTCGCGGCGACTCCGATCGGCAACCTCGGCGACGCGTCGACGCGGCTGCGAGAAGTGCTCGAGGCCGCCGAGGTCATCTGCGCAGAGGACACCCGCACCGCCCAGCGCCTGCTCGCCGGCCTCGGCATCGAGAACCGCCCGCGGCTGATCGCGGTGCACGACCACAACGAGAAGCAGAAGGCCGCCGAGGTCGCGGCGCTCGCCGCGACCCGAGAGGTCGTGCTGCTCAGCGACGCGGGTATGCCGACAGTGAGTGACCCGGGCTACGCCGTGGTCGCCGAGGCCGTCGCACAGGGCGTCGAGATCACCGTCATCCCCGGTCCGTCCGCCGTCGTCACCGCCCTCGCGCTCGCCGGCCTCCCGACCGATCGGTTCACCTTCGAAGGCTTCGTGCCGCGAAAGAGCGGGGAGCGGGCGTCGGCGTTCGGCGCGCTCGCCGGCGAGCGTCGCACGATGGTGTTCTTCGAGGCGCCGACCCGCCTGGCCGCGACGCTCGCCGACATGGGCGCGGCGTTCGGCGGAGACCGCCGCGCGGCCGTGTGCCGCGAGCTCACGAAGCTGCACGAGGAGGTCGTACGCGGCGGCCTCGCCGAGCTCTCCGCCTGGGCGGAGGCGGGCGTGCGCGGGGAGTGCGTCGTGGTGGTCGCGGGTGCGGTGCCGGTCTCCGTCTCCCTCGAGGACGCCGTCGCGCGGGTGGTCGAGCTCGACCGGGCGGGAACCCGATTGAAGGATGCCGCGACCGCCGTCGCCGCCGAGACGGGACTCGCCTCCCGCGACCTGTACCAAGCGGCCCTCGCGCGCCGCGGCTGAAGAGGCCGTCACAACGGCGAGGAGGGGCATCCGGCCCTTCTAGAATCTATGGGTGACGTCCGGTTCCTCCTTCTACATCACGACGCCGATCTACTACCCGAGCGATGTGCCGCACATCGGCCACGGGTACACGACCGTCGCGGTGGACACCCTTGCCCGCTGGCACCGCCAGGCGGGCGATGACACCTGGATGCTGACGGGCACCGACGAGCACGGGCAGAAGATGCTGCGCGCCGCGGCCGCCAACGGCGTCACCCCGCAGGAGTGGGTCGACAAGCTGGTCGGCGAGGCGTGGTTCCCGCTGCTGACGACCCTGGACGTCTCGAACGACGACTTCATCCGCACCACCCAGGAGCGGCATGAGGAGGGCGTCAAGCGTTTCGTGCAGGCCATCTACGACCGCGGCTACATCTACGCCGGCGAGTACGAGGCGCTGTACTGCGTGGGCTGCGAGGAGTTCAAGCCCGAGAGCGAGATCGTCGACGGCACCGGTCCGTTCGAGGGTCTGAAGGTCTGCGCGATCCACTCCAAGCCGCTCGAGCTGCTGCAGGAGAAGAACTACTTCTTCAAGCTCAGCGAGTTCACCGAGCCCCTGCTGAAGCTCTACAAGGACAACCCCGACTTCATCCGTCCCGAGTCGGCGCGCAACGAGGTCATCTCCTTCGTGCGCTCGGGCCTGAAGGACCTGTCGATCTCGCGCTCCGCGTTCGACTGGGGCATCAAGGTGCCGTGGGACGACACCCACGTCATCTACGTGTGGGTCGACGCGCTGCTGAACTACGCGACCGCCGTCGGCTACGGCGCCGACGAGACCCAGTTCGAGCGCCGGTGGCCGGCGTTCCACGTGGTCGGCAAGGACATCCTGCGCTTCCACGCGGTCATCTGGCCGGCGATGCTGCTCGCGGCGGGTCTCGAGGTTCCGCGCGGCGTGTTCGCGCACGGCTGGCTGCTCGTCGGCGGCGAGAAGATGTCGAAGTCGAAGCTCACCGGCATCGCGCCGACCGAGATCACCGACACGTTCGGCTCCGACGCGTACCGCTTCTACTTCCTGTCGGCGATCGCGTTCGGCCAGGACGGCTCGTTCTCGTGGGAGGACCTCTCCGCCCGCTACCAGGCCGAGCTCGCCAACGGTTTCGGCAACCTCGCCTCCCGCACGATCGCGATGATCGAGCGCTACGTCGAGGGCATCGTGCCGCCGCCGGCCGCGTATGCGGAGGGCGATCTCGCGATCCAGAAGATCGTGGCGGATGCCGCGGCGAACGCCGATGCGGCCATCGAGCGGTTCCGCATCGATGAGGCGATCGCCGCCATCTGGACCATCGTCGACGCCCTCAACGGCTACATCACCGAGAACGAGCCCTGGGTGCTCGCCAAGGAGGACGGCGACCGCGAGCGGCTCGGCACCGTGCTCTACACGGCGGCCGAGGGGCTGCGGGCCCTCGCCGTGCTGCTGAGCCCGGTCACCCCGATCGCGACAGAGAAGCTCTGGATCGCACTCGGCGCCGCGGAGAGCCTGGGGCGCCTGGTCGACCAGCCGCTGCGGGCGGCGGGGAGCTGGGGCATCCTTCGTCCCGGCACATCTGTCAACGGGCTGTCTCCTCTCTTCCCGCGGGTCGAGACCGCGTGAACGCGCAGGTTCCGAGCGATCCCAGCCAGTACGTGCGCGAGCGCACGGCCGACGGGCGCAAGGACCTGCGCTATCCCGACGCGCCGGAACCCCTCGCCGTCGCCGTCTACGACAACCACACGCACCTCGAGATCGCCGACGGCGACTCCCCGCTGACGCTCGGCGAGCAGCTCGACCGGGCCGAGGCCGTCGGCATCGCCGGCGTCGTGCAGGTGGGCGGCGACATCGAGTCGTCGCAGTGGTGCGCGTGGGCTGCTGAGCAGGACCGCCGGGTGCTCGCCGCCGTCGCCCTGCACCCGAACGAGGCGCCCGAGTACGCCGCCGCCGGACGCCTTGCTGAGGCGATCGAGGTCATCGACACCCTCGCCGCCCAGCCCCGGGTGCGCGCGGTCGGCGAGACCGGACTCGACTTCTTCCGCACCGGCGAGGACGGCATCGCGGCCCAGATCGAGAGCTTCGAGGCGCACATCGCGATCGCGAAGCGGCACGGCATCGCCATGCAGATCCACGACCGCGACGCGCACCAGGCCGTCTTCGACACCCTCGACCGCGTGGGCGCCCCGGAGAAGACCGTGTTCCACTGCTTCTCCGGCGACGCCGACATGGCGCGGGTCGCGAGCGACCGCGGCTACTGGCTGAGCTTCGCGGGCAACGTCACGTTCAAGAACGCCGAGAACCTGCGCGACGCCCTCCGCGTGGCTCCGCGCGATCGCATCCTGGTCGAGACGGATGCCCCGTTCCTCACGCCCGCGCCCTACCGCGGTCGCCCGAACGCCCCGTACCTCGTGCCGCTGACCGTGCGGTTCATGGCCGAGACGCTCGAGACCGACCTCGACGAGCTGTGCGCACAGCTCGCGGCGAACACGCTCGCCGTCTACGGCGAGTTCTGAACCGGCTCCGCAACAGCGGTGCGCCGCTCGGTCGGGGTCACACCCCGAACGCGGCGGCGACCTCGCCGAGCACGAGCTCGCCCGAGTCGGCGTCGTAGTCGAAGAGCTCCGCGTAGCGACCCCACTGGATCGCGATGTCCAGCTGCACCCGCGCGTCCGCCCCCGAGAAGCCGCGTCGCAGCAGGTCGAGGAAGAAGTCGTCGCGCAGGGCGCCGTCGTCGCTGTTCTCGAGCGCTTTGAGGATCGTGCGCACGAGCGGGGCGTGGGCCGCGCTGAGGCGTGCGAACAGCTTCTTCGACTCCTGGATGTCCGCGCGTCCCCAGGCGCGACCGTCCTCGGTGAGGAAGAGCTGCGCCCCGTCGACCTCGATGAATCCGAGCAGGGCGGCCGCGTCGACGAGGGGAAGGAGGTCGTCGACCTCGAAGGACAGCTCGTCGGCGAGGTCGGGCAGGTCGGTCTGGCCGTTGTGCGAGTGCACGATCTCGACGAGGCCGGCGAGCCCGCCCACGGACACGTCGGGCAGCGGCGCGCTGAGCGGAGTGGCGGCGACAGGCGCGGCCGCCGTGCCGGGAGCACCGGGGCCGGTGCCGGTCAGCAGGGCGTAGAGCCGATCGACGGTCTGGGCGAAGAGCGGATGCCGCCGGTCGCGCGGGCGGGGGAGCGGCACCCCGACCTCGGCGCGCACGTGCCCGGGGTTCGAGCCGAGGACGAGGACGCGGTCGGCCATGAGCACCGCCTCCTCGATGTTGTGGGTCACGATGCAGACCGACTTCGTCGGGAAGTCGGGCTGCGCCCACAGCGACATCACCTCGTTGCGCAGGTTCTCGGCGGTGAGCACGTCGAGAGCCGAGAAGGGCTCGTCCATGAGCAGCGCGTCCGGGCGCAGCACCAGGGCGCGCGCGATCCCCACGCGCTGGCGCATGCCGCCGGAGAGCTCGCGCGGGTACGCCGACTCGAAGCCGTCGAGACCGATCAGGTCGATCGCGTCGAGGGCGCGCTGACGGCGCTCCGCGGCCGACACCGAGCGGGCGGCCAGTCCCAGCTCGACGTTGCCCTGCACGGTCAGCCACGGCATGAGCGCGAACGACTGGAACACCATCCCGACGCCCGGGTTCGCACCGTTGATCGGCCGGCCGCGGTAGCGCACCTCGCCGCTGGTGGGGGCGATGAGACCGGCGACCGTGCGCAGGAGGGTGGACTTCCCCGACCCGGACTTCCCGAGGAGTGCCACGATCTCGCCTTCTCGGAGGGTCAGCGACACCTCGTCGAGCACCGTGAGGGTGCCGCCGTCGCTCGAGGGGAAGGCTGTCGTGACGTCGTCGACCTCGACGATCGCGGTGTCGCGGACGGAGGCGGTGTTCTGTGCCATGGGGCACCTCCTTCGCGGAGTGGGCGGGTGGGTCAGGTCAGGGAGAAGCGACGTTCGGCGAGCCGGTACATCCGCCGCCAGAACAGCCGGTTGAGGCCGACGACGAACAGGCTCATCACGATCACCCCGACGTACACGCGGGGGCTGTCGCCGGTGGCGGTGGCGTTCGCGATGTACGCGCCGAGGCCGACGGCGGTGAGGGTCGTCGACCCGTAGGTCACGACCTCCGAGACGATCGACGCGTTCCAGGCGCCGCCGGCCGCGGTGATGCCGCCCGTCACCCACGACGCGAAGATGGCCGGCAGGATGAGGCGCGTCCAGCGCTGCCAGCGCGACAGGCGCAGGGATGTCGCGGCGTCCCGCAGGTCCGCCGGGATCGCCGAGGCGCCGGCGATGACGTTGAAGAGGATGTACCACTGCGCGCCGAGCGCCATCAGCAGGATTCCGCCGATGTTGAGCGAGATGCCGGTGTGGATGAGTGCCAGCGTGACGAACGGGAAGAGGAAGTTCGCCGGGAAGCTCGCGAGCACCTGCACGACGGGCTGAGCGAAGCGCGTCACCCGCGGGTTCATCCCGATCCACACGCCCACCGGCACCCAGATGATGGTGCCGAACACGAGCAGCACGAGCACGCGCCCGAAGGTCACGAGCCCGAGGCCCGCGGCATCCGCGAACTCCCACAGGCCGACGCTCGACTGCACGAAGATGATGACCTGCACGGTGCCCCACGTGAGGGCGACGGCGACGACCACGGCGAATGCGAGGTCGCCGATGCGCCGCCGGCGCGGGTCGACGCGCAGCGGCACGTCGGCGACGCCGAAGACCGCCATGGCCCGGTCGAGGCCGCGCCCGAGCGGTGCGAGCGCGCGGCCGATCAGGCGGGGCACCCCGGAGTGGCGCAGCACGTCGAGCACGACACTGCGCTGCGGCACCTGGCTCGACGTGTCGCCCATACGGAAACGCTCCGCCCACGCGGTCAGCGGCCGCCAGAACAGCGCGTTCACCCCGACGACCATGACGATCATGACGGCGATGGCCCACAGGATCGCCGGGATGTTCTCCTCGGCCGTCGCGCTCGCGACATACGATCCGATGCCGGGTAGGGCATACGTGTGGTTGTTGACAGAGATGACCTCGCTCGCGACGAGGAAGAACCAGCCCCCGCCGAAGCTCATCATGCCGTTCCAGACGAGCGGGATCATGCCGCTGGGCACGTCGAGCTTCCAGAAGCGCTGCCAGCGGGTCAACCGCAGCAGGCGCGCCGCCTCGTCGAGATCGCGCGGCTGCGTGGTGAGCGAGTTGTAGAACGCGAACGTCATGTTCCACGCCTGGCTCGTGAAGATCGCGAAGATCGAGGCGCACTCGACGCCGAGCTCGGAGTTCGGGAAGATGACGATCCAGACGGTGAGCGTCACCGACAGGAACGCGAGCACCGGCACCGACTGCAGGATGTCGAGGATCGGGATCAGCACCTTCTCGCCGCGCCGCGACCGCGCGGCGGCCGTCGCGTAGACGAAGGTGAACACCACGGATGCCGCGAGCGCGATGAACATGCGCAGCAGCGACCGGGCGGCGTCGTAGGGCAGCTGTGACGGGTCGGTGGAGACGGCGTCGATGTCGCGAGACGGGTCGAACGGCGCGGCGATCCCCTGCGAGAGGTGGATGAGCAGCCACAGCACTGCGGCGAAGCCGATGAGGACGACGGCGTCGGCGGCGAGACGGGTGCCGGAGCGGGCGCCGACGGTGGTGTGGCCGGCGAAGGTGGTGGGCGTCGACATGGCGCGCTCCTTGCGGATGGGCGCGCTCCGGGCCTCCCGCGAGGCGGGTCAGCCGAGGGTGCGCGTGGCGGAGGGGAGTCGGGGACTGTCACTGGGAGAACTCATGTCCCTCACCTCCTCGCGCTCGTCGCGTCGCCCGCGGCATCCGGGCCTCGGATACCATACGCAATAGTCAATCAATT
>NZ_LMPK01000038.1:80481-81454 GCF_001423825.1 Microbacterium sp. Leaf351 | reverse complement strand
CCCTCGCTGAGCGCACCGGGGCGACGATCCCCGCGACGAGCCAGCAGCTCGCGAAGCTGCGCGCCGCCGGTGTCGTCAGCGCACGCCGGCAGGGACGCCGGCAGCTCTATCGGGTCGACGATCCGCACATCGTCGCGGTGGTCGCGGCGATGCTCGACCACATCGCGCCCGACGGCACGCTCGCCGCGCCCCCGGACCCTCGGCGCCCACCGCGCCAGCCGCGCTTCGTGCGGGCGTGACCGCGAACCGGACGGCACCGGGCCGCGGCATCCGTCACCTCTTGGGTGCCGCCACGAACAGCGTCTCGGTCTTCTCGAGCTCCATGCCCTTGGTCTCCGGCACCTTCAGCAGCACGTAGACGAAGGAGAGGGCCGCGAACACGGCGTACATGCCGTAGGTGAGCGGCAGCGACCACGCCGACATCGAGGGGAACGAGACCGTGATGACGAAGTTCGCGATCCACTGCGCCGCGGCCGCGACGCCGAGCGCGCGACCGCGGATGCGGCTCGGGAAGATCTCGCCCAGCAGCACCCACACGAGCGGACCCCACGACGCGCCGAACCCGATGACGAACAGATTCGCGGCGACGAGCGCGATCGGGCCCCAGGCGCCCGGGAGGGACACCTCGCCGTTCACCGTCACCGAGAAGGTGAACGCGAGCGCCATGATGCCCAGCGACAGGGTCATCAGCACCGAGCCGACCAGCAGGATGGGCTTTCGGCCCACCCGGTCGACGAGGAAGATCGCGACCAGGGTGACGACGACGTTCGTGACCGAGGTGATGACGCTGATGACCAGGGAGTCGCCCTCGGTGAACCCGACCGCGCGCCACAGCGTCGTCGAGTAGTAGAAGATCACGTTGATGCCGACGAACTGCTGGAACACCGACAGGATGATGCCCACCCAGACGATCGGCTGAAGTCCGAGCACGTGTCCGCGCAGCGACGCCTTCTTGGTGGTGCGGTCCGCGCTG
>NZ_LMPK01000038.1:67987-80441 GCF_001423825.1 Microbacterium sp. Leaf351 | reverse complement strand
GAGAGCCAGGATCCCGTAGACCGCCGAGGGGATCACCCCGACGATGAACATCCAGCGCCAGGCCTCCAGGCCGAGCCAGAGCGTGTTCGCGGCGCCATCGGCCCACGTCGCGAGCAGCGCGTCGGACAGCAGTGCCCCGAAGATGCCGAGCGTGATCGCGAGCTGCTGCAGCGACGCCAGCGATCCGCGGATCTGACGCGGTGCGATCTCTGCGATATAGGCCGGCGCGACGACAGAGGCGATGCCGATGCCGAGACCGCTCACCACGCGCCACAGGATCAGGTCGGGAACGCTGAAGGTGAGGCCCGCGCCGATCGAGGAGACGAAGAACAGGCCGGCGCCGAGCAGCATGACGCGCAGGCGCCCCCAGCGATCGGAGAGCGAGCCGGCGATCATCGCGCCGACGGCGCACCCGAGGAGCGCCACCGCGACGACGAAGCCCGTCAGTGCCGAGCCGAGGGAGAAGTGCCCGCCGATCGAGTCGACCGCGCCGTTGATGACCGACGAGTCGAAGCCGAACAGGAAACCTCCGACGGCCGCCGCGACCGACAGCCCCACCGCCCGTCGCCCGAAGGGGCTGCGCAGAGAGAAGGCGTCGGCGGGGATCGTTCCAGTGCTCACCGCACCACCCTAGTGGCGCCCGGAGGGGCGGGTCGGGGGTTGACGCCGCGCCTCGTTAGGGTGAGGGGGTGACCGTGCATCTGCTCGGCGCGGCCGAGATCCGCGCCCTCGCCGCCGAGCTCGACGTCACCCCGACGAAGAAGCTCGGTCAGAACTTCGTGCACGACCCCGGCACCGTGCGCAAGATCGTGGCCGCGGCATCCGTCACGGCCGACGACCGCGTCGTCGAGGTCGGCCCGGGGCTCGGGTCGCTGACGCTCGCGATCCTGGAGACCGGCGCCCGGGTGACCGCGGTGGAGATCGACCACCGCCTCGCCGCGCGACTTCCGCAGACCGCCGCCGACCACGGTGTCGAGGACGGCGCCCTCACCGTGGTCGACGCCGACGCGCTCACGATCTCCTCGCTGCCGGGGGAGCCGACGGTGCTCGTCGCGAATCTGCCGTACAACGTGTCCGTGCCCGTGCTGCTGCACTTCATGGAGGCCTTCCCGCGTCTCGAGCGGGGCGTCGTGATGGTGCAGGCCGAAGTCGGCGAGCGGCTCGCCGCGGGGCCGGGTTCCAAGGTGTACGGCGCCCCCAGCGTCAAGGCGTCGTGGTACGGCGACTGGCGCCTGGTCGGCACGGTGTCGCGCATGGTGTTCTGGCCCGTGCCCAATGTCGACAGCGTGCTCGTGGGATTCGCCCGCGCGCACGAGGCGCGTGGCACCGAGGCCGAGCGGCAGGCGACGTTCCGCATCGTCGACGCGGCCTTCCAACAGCGCCGCAAGATGCTGCGCCAGGCGCTCTCCGGGGTGCTCGGCGGGTCGTCCGCGTCGGCCAGTGCGCTGCTCGAGAGTGCGGATGTCGCCCCCACCGCCCGCGGTGAGGACCTCACCGTCGAGGACTACCTGCGCATCGCCCGCGCGGCGGCTAGCCTGGGCGGGTGAGCACAGAGCCGCGTATCCGACCCTCCGTCCCCGACATCCACCGGCCCTACACGGCGGCCCCGGATCGGTACGACCTCACCGAGTACCGTCAGGTCGGGACATCCGGTCTCTACCTCCCGCCGATCTCGCTCGGCCTGTGGTGGAACTTCGGCGACAACGTCGCCTTCGACACGCAGCGTGGCATCCTCCGGCACGCCTTCGACCACGGCATCATCCACTTCGACCTGGCCAACAACTACGGTCCTCCCTACGGCGCCGCGGAGACCAACTTCGGACGCATGCTGCGCGAGGACTTCAAGCCCTACCGGGACGAGCTGGTCGTGTCGTCCAAGGCGGGGTGGGACATGTGGCCCGGGCCGCACGGCGACCTCGGCAGCCGCAAGTACATCCTCGCGAGCGCCGAGCAGTCGCTGACGAGGCTCGGGCTCGACTACGTCGACATCTTCTACTCCCACCGGGTCGATCCCGACACTCCCGTCGAGGAGACCATCGGCGCGCTCGACACGCTCGTGCGCCAGGGCAAGGCGCTCTACGTGGGCATCTCGTCGTACTCCGCGGAGCGCACCGCGGTCGCCGCGGCGGTGGCCCGCAGCCTCGGCACGCCGCTGATCATCCATCAGCCCGCCTACTCGATCCTCAACCGGTGGATCGAGGACGGTCTGACGGGCGTCCTCGCCGAAGAGGGCATGTCGGCTATCGCCTTCACGCCGCTCGCCCAGGGGCTCCTGACCGGCAAGTACCTCGGCGACGGCAAGGCCAAGCGCTCGCAGCCGCGCGACAGCCTGCCCGACCGGGCGCTGTCGCACCAGGCGATCGCGTCGCTGCGATCACTGAACACGATCGCGAAGGAGCGCGGTCAGACGCTCGCGCAGATGGCGATCCAGTGGGTGCTGCGCGAGCCCACCGTGTGCTCGGCGCTCATGGGGGCCTCCAGCATCGAGCAGCTCGACGAGAACCTGGCCGCCCTCACCGGACCGGCCTTCGACACCGACGAGCTCGAGCGCATCGACGCGCTGTCGGATGTCATCGACGTCAACCTGTGGGCAGAATCATCGAAGCTGTGATCCTCCCCGCCCCGACCGTGCACGTGCGCGCCCCGGGCAAGATCAACCTCTTCTTCGAGGTCGGCGCGCTCGGCGCCGACGGGTACCACGACGTCGCCTCGGCGTACCAGGCCGTCTCCGCGTACGAGGACGTGTGGGCCTCGGCGTCTGACGACCTGACGATCGAGGTCACCGGATCGGTGGATGTCGCGGGTGTCCCACTCGACGCCCGCAACCTCGCCGTGCGCGCCGCGCAGCTGGTCGCGGACGAGGCGGGCATCGACGCGGGCGTGCACCTGCGCATCGTCAAGGATGTGCCCGTCGCAGGTGGGATGGGCGGAGGATCCGCGGATGCCGCAGCCGCCCTCGTCGCGTGCGACGCGCTGTGGGGAACCGGCATCTCGCCGATCCGGCTGCGGGAGCTGGCGGCCGAACTCGGTGCCGACGTGCCGTTCGCGCTCTCCGGCGGCACGGCGATCGGGCTGGGGCGCGGCGACGACCTGAGTCCTGCCCTGGCGCGCGGGCGTTTCGACTGGGTGATCGTCACGAGCGAGGACGGCCTGTCGACTCCGGCCGTTTTCGCCGCCCTCGACGCGCACCGCGACGACGCCTCGCTCGACATCGTGCCCGCGCGTCGGCCGATGGTCGATGACGCCGTTCTGCATGCGCTGCGCGCGGGCGATGCGCACATGCTCGCCGCGAGCCTTCGCAATGATCTGCAGCAGGCCGCGCTCGCGCTGCGACCTGACCTCGCCGACCTGCTCGAGACGGGTCGCGCCGCCGGCGCCCTCGAAGGGATCGTCTCGGGTTCGGGTCCCACGGTCGCGTTCCTCGCGGCGGGCCCCGAGGCCGCCATCGACCTGCAGATCGGGCTCTCGGCCGCCGGGCACGTCGCGCACCACGTGCACGGCCCGGTGCCGGGGGCACGCGTCATCCACGACGACTGATCGGGCGCACCGCGCCGCTGGAGGAGATCATGAACGACACCGCCGTCGCCGCCTTCCTGGCGGCCCCGCTCGATGAGCGTCAGGCGCGCCGGCTCGGCGACCTGGGGCTGCGCGCCGACCTCGTCACGGACGAGGACCGTGCCGCCTCGGACGGCTGGATCGAGGCCGTCTCCCGCGGATTCCTCGGCACCGAGCGCTCCGAGGTGCAGCGCCAGGCCGCGTTCGACGGGCTGCGGGCGCGTCGCCGGTTGGGCGTCTACGACGACTCCGCCCCGGTGCCCGGCACCCCTGTCGCGACGTTCGCGTCGTGGCTCGCCGAGCTCACCGTCCCCGGGCCGGCGCTCATCGACACGGCCGCCATCAGCTCCGTCACCGTCGCCCCCACCCATCGACGGCGGGGTCTCGCGCGGGCGATGATGGAGGGCGAGTTGCGGGCCGCGGCATCCGCCGGCGTGCCGGTTGCGACCCTCACCGTGAGCGAGTCGACGCTCTACGGCCGGTACGGCTTCGCCCCCGCCGCAGAGGCTGCGCACTGGCGGATCGAGGCGAAGCGCGCCGGATGGATCGGTCCGGTCTCGCCGGGACGCGTGGACTTCGTGCCGAGAGTCGACGCACGCGCCCTGATCGAGCCGCTGTACGACCGCGTGCGCCTCGCCCGGCCGGGCGAGATCACGATGCCGGCCGGGCACTGGGACCGCTTCCTGCGCACGCGTCCTGACTCGGAGAAGGGCGAAGAGCTGCGCACCGTCGTCTACACGACGGTGGCGGGGGAGGTGACCGGCGTGGCGCTCTACAGCGTGACGGAGTCGCACGACGACTTCGCGCGCTCGACCCTCGAGCTCGTGTACCTCCTCGCGCTCGACGACGAGTCCTACGCGGGTCTCTGGCGCTTCTTCCTCGAGATGGATCTGATCGGCTGGATCGAGGCGCCCGAGCTCTCGGTCGACGAGCCGCTGCTCTGGATGATCGCCGACCAGCGTGCCGCACAGCGCACGGTGCGCGATCACCACTACGTGCGCATCCTCGATGTCGTCGCCGCCCTCGAGGCCCGTCGCTACAGCGGCGCCGGGCGCGTGGTGATCGAGATCGCCGACCCGCTCGGGTTCGCCGCCGGCCGTGTGCTGCTCGATGTGGACGAGCGCGGCGTCGGTTCGGTGCGCCACGCCGACGAGACGACGGATGCCCCGTCCCTCCGCCTCGGCATCGCCGAACTGTCGGCCGCCTACCTGGGAGGGGTGCGTCTCGCGACCCTCGCTGCGGCGGGACGGGTCACGGGTGACGGGGTGGCCGCGGCATCCGCTCTGTTCGCCGCGCCGCAGGCGCCCATGCTGAGCTTCTGGTACTGATGCGGGCATAGCGCACGACATCCGGCGTCACAATCCCGTCCGAAATGTCCGCCGCTGCGAATAGCGTGTGCGTGAGCGGTGATCGCCGCCCGCGATGCGAGCGGCCGGCGGCCGCCCCGAACGGAGGACGCAATGCAGGCGCGACTGGGCGACACCGTGATCGCCGAGGCCGATGAGGCCGATCTGATCCGTATCGAAGGCAACTGGTACTTCCCGCCGGCGGCGGTGCGTGAGGGTGTACTCACCACCAGCCCGACGCCGTACACGTGCCCCTGGAAGGGCGCGTGCCAGTACTTCACCGTGACCGTCGACGGGAATGAGCTCACCGACCGGGCATGGAGCTACCCCGAGCCCTACCCCACCGCGATCGAGAAGGTCGGCGCCGACTTCTCCGGCTATGTCGCGTTCTGGAAAGAGATCGAGATCACCGACTGAGAGGACGACCGATGATCGAATTCTCGGCCGTATCCAAGACCTTCCCCGACGGCACCCGCGCCGTCGCCGACTTCTCCCTGCAGCTTCCCGCACGGTCCACCACCGTGTTCGTGGGCTCCTCGGGCTGCGGCAAGACCACCCTGCTGCGCATGATCAACCGCATGGTCGAGCCGACCGCCGGGCGCATCGAGATCGATGGAGAGAACATCGCCGATCGGTCGGCCGTGGCCCTGCGCCGCAGCATCGGCTACGTCATGCAGAACGCGGGGCTGCTGCCGCACCTCAGCGTCGTCGACAACATCGCCACGGTTCCGCGGCTCACCGGTGCCACCCGCCGTGCCGCGCGGGCGCGGGCGCTCGAACTGATGGACACGGTCGGGCTCGATCGCGCGCTCGCCGCGCGGTATCCGAACCAGCTCTCGGGCGGTCAGCAGCAGCGCGTGGGCGTCGCGCGAGGACTCGCGGCGGATCCGAACATCCTCCTGATGGACGAGCCCTTCGGTGCCGTCGACCCCATCGTTCGTGCCGAGCTGCAACAGGAACTCCTGCGTCTGCAGCGCGACATCGGCAAGACGATCGTGTTCGTCACCCACGACATCGACGAGGCGTTCCTGCTCGGCGACCAGGTCGTCATCCTCGCGAAGGGTGCCGCGATCGCCCAGGTCGGCACGCCCGACGAGATCATCGAGGCGCCGGCCGACGACTTCGTGCGATCGTTCATCGGAGCTGACCGGGGTAAGCGTGCGCTGTCGCTGCGACCGACCGCGGGCGGCGGAACGGCCGTCGTCGACGCCGACGGCCGCACCCAGGGCATCCTCGCGACCGAGGGCGCGTCGTCGTGATCTGGGTCGGCGACAACCTCGGCCTCATCGCGGGGCTCGCGGTCTCGCACCTGCGCCAGAGCCTGATCGCCATCGTGCTCGGACTCGTGATCGCCATCCCGCTCGGCTGGGCGGCGTGGCGCTACCGCCTGCTGCGCGGCTGGCTGATCACCGTGACCGGGCTGCTCTACACGATCCCCTCGCTCGCGCTGCTGATCATCCTGCCGTCTGTGTTCGGATACTCCGCGCTGAGCGAGACGAACCTCATCGTGGCGCTCACGATCTACGCCGTCGCGATCCTCGTGCGCTCGGTGGTCGACGGCTTGCAGTCGGTCGACCCGTCCGTGCGGCAGGCGGCTGTCGCGCTCGGCTACGGCGGTGCGCGTCGCTTCTTCACTGTCGACCTGCCGCTCGCCGGCCCGGTGATCCTCGCTGGGCTGCGGGTGACGTCCGTCTCCACGATCGCGCTCGCCACCGTCGGCATCCTCGTCGGCGTCGAGAACCTCGGCTACCTGTTCACCAACGGCCTGCAGCGCCGCATCACCGAAGAGGTGCTCTCGGGTGTCGTCGCGGTGATGGTCATCGCGCTGCTGATCGACGCGCTGCTGGTGCTCGGGGGGCGCCTGCTCATGCCCTGGGCTCGACGCTCCCGCACCGTCCGCGCACGTACCCGCCGGGTGCTCGCCGGGGCAGAGGTCGCCTGATGGACCTGTTCACCGGGGCCCTCGCCTGGATCTTCTCGCCCGATCGACTGACCGGAACGGACGCGCTGCCCATCCTGTTCGCGCAGCAGTTGTACTACACGTTCCTCTCGGTGCTCATCGCCGCGCTGATCGCGGTGCCGCTCGGCTGGCTCATCGGGCACACCGGCCGCGGTCGCGAGCTCGCCGTAGCCATCTCGGGCGCCGCCCGTGCCATCCCGTCCTTCGGACTTCTGATCTTCCTCGTGCTGCTGCTCGGCGTGCTGCACAAGCCCGAGGCCGCGGTGATCACCTTCGTGCTGCTCGGCATCCCGCCGCTGCTCGCCGGCGCCTACACCGGCTTCGAGGCGATCGACCGCCGCACGATCGACGCGGCGCGCGCGGTCGGCATGACCGAATGGCAGATCCTCTGGAAGGTCGAGGTTCCGCTCGGGCTGCCGCTGCTGCTGGGAGGACTGCGCTCGGCCGTGCTGCAGGTCGTCGCGACGGTGACGATCGCCGCCTACGTCAACCTCGGCGGACTCGGGCTGCCGATCATCACCGCGCTGAACCTCCGCCAGTACGACGTCGTGCTCGGCGGGGCCATCCTCGTCGCCGCGTTGGCGCTCGTCCTCGACGCGATCCTGGCGCTCGCCCAGTGGGCCTCGGTGCCGCGTGGCGTGCGTCAGCACGGCACCTCACGCCGGGAACGGCGCGCCGCGGCATCCGCTCTCGCCGTCACGTGACGTCACACCGTCTTGCTCCATCCCCCTCCACCCCCAAGAATCGCCCAGAACCTCGGTTCACGCACCCAGAGAGGACACCATGTCTACAGCACGCACGGCACGCGTCATCGGCGCCGCCGCCATCGCCGCTGTCGCCGCACTCGCCCTGAGCGCCTGCGGCTCCAGCAGCTCGATCGCCGGCCCCACCGCGACGAGCGCGGGAGGCTCGATCGTCATCGGATCGCAGGCCTACTACTCGAACGAGATCATCGCCGAGATCTACGCCCAGGCCCTCGAAGGCGCCGGCAAGACGGTCACCCGCCAGTTCAACATCGGTCAGCGCGACGCCTACATCCCGCAGCTCAAGAGCGGCGCGATCACCCTGTTCCCCGAGTACTCCGGCAACCTGCTGCAGTACTTCGACGCGAACACCACCGCCCGGTCGGCCGACGACGTCTACGCCGCCCTGCAGACCGCCCTGCCGTCGAACCTCACGGTGCTGAACCAGTCGACCGCGACCGATCAGGACTCCTACACGGTCACGAAGGCGTTCGCCGACAAGTACGGGCTCACCACCATCGCCGACCTCTCGAAGGTCACCGAGCCGCTCACCCTCGGCGGACCGCCCGAGCTCGCCGAGCGTCCGTACGGTCCGACCGGCCTGAAGTCCACCTACGGCGTGACCGTCGCGTTCTCGGCGACCGGTGACACCACCGTGCAGGACCTCGTCGCCGGTACCGTCAACGTCGCCAACGTGTACACGGCCGACCCGAGCATCCAGACCGACAACCTGGTCGTGCTGAAGGACCCGAAGGCGCTCTTCCTCGCGTCGAACGTGGTGCCGGTCGTCGCCAAGAGCATCGAGAGCGACGTCGCCGACGTCATCAACCAGGTGAGCGCCGCGCTCACGCCCGAGAAGCTCGTCGCCCTCAACGTGCAGAGCACGGTCGACAAGCAGTCGCCGGCCGACATCGCGAAGGCGTTCCTCGCGGCGAACAACATCAAGTAGGCGGTGCACGACGGGCCCGGCGCGTCAGCGCCGGGCCCGTCGTGCGTGCGGTCGAGGGGTGAGGGGGCTGCGCGGTGATCGACGCCGGTCGTTCTCAGCCCACCGATTCGCCGAGCTCGAGCCAGCGCTCCTCGAGTTCGACGGTCTCGGTAGTGAGCTGATCGCGCTCGGTCTGCAGCGCCACGAGCGCGGCGTAGTCGTCGTGCGCGTCGGCGAGCCGCACATCGACCGCCGAGATCTGCTCCGCCAGCTTCGCGAGCCGCCGGTCGATGGCGGCGAGCTCCTTCTCGGCCGCCCGGCGTTCGGCGCCCGAGAGGGCCGGGGTCGACGCGGCGGGGGTGGATGCCGCGGCTCGGGGCGCGGCGGTCGCGGGGCGTGACGCGGCATCCGTCATCGCGGCCCGCAGGCGCAGGTACTCATCGACGCCGCCGGGCAGGTGGCGGAAGCGGTGGTCGAGCACGGCGTACTGCTGATCGGTGACGCGCTCCATGAAATAGCGATCGTGGGAGACGACCAGCAGGGTGCCCGGCCACGTGTCGAGCAGGTCCTCGAGGGCGGCGAGCATGTCCGTGTCCATGTCGTTGGTCGGTTCGTCGAGGATGAGCACGTTCGGTTCGCCCATGAGCACCAGCAGCAGCTGCAGGCGCCGCTTCTGACCGCCGGAGAGGTCGCCGACGGGCGTCGACAGCTCCGATGCGCGAAAGCCGAGCCGTTCGAGCAGCTGGGCGGGCGTGAGCTCCTTGCCGCCGGCGACGTAGGTCGTCTTCTGCTCGGCCAGCACCTCGCGCACCCGCAGGCGTTCGACCGGCTCGAGCTCGGTGAGCCGCTGCGTCAGGTGCGCGACCTTGACGGTCTGCCCCCGCTTGACGCGCCCGGACGTGGGGGCGAGGGTGCCGGCCACGAGTGCGAGCAGGGTCGACTTGCCCGCGCCGTTCGCCCCGAGGATGCCGGTGCGCTCGCCGGGGGCGATGCGCCACTCCACTCGATCGAGCACGGGCTTCTCGTCGAACGAGACGGAGGCGTCGACGAGGTCGACGACGTCCTTTCCGAGTCGGGCGGTGGCGAGCTTGGTCAGCTCGATGCCGTTGCGCGGGTCGGGCTCGCCCTCGATCAGCTGGGTCGCCGCATCGATGCGGAACTTCGGCTTGGACGTGCGCGCCGGGGCCCCTCGGCGCAGCCACGCGAGCTCCTTGCGCAGCAGGTTGCGGCGCTTGTCCTCGGCGACGGCGGCCTGCCGGTCGCGTTCGACGCGCTGCAGGATATACGCCCCGTACCCGCCCTCGAACGGCTCCACCTCGCCGTCGTGCACCTCCCACATGCGCGTGCAGACGGCGTCGAGGAACCAGCGGTCGTGCGTGACGACCAGAAGGGCTCCGGATGCCGCGCTCCACCGCGCCCGCAGGTGCTCCGCGAGCCAGGTGATGCCTTCGACGTCCAGGTGGTTGGTGGGCTCGTCGAGGGCGACGACATCCCAGTCGCCGACGAGCAGACGCGCGAGCGCGACCCGGCGACGTTGGCCGCCGGAAAGCGTGTCGACGTCGGCGTCGAGGGCGAGATCGCCGACGAGCCCCTTGAGCACGTCGCGCACCCGGGCGTCCCCGAGCCACTCGTGCTCCGGCCGGTCGCCGACGATCGTGTGCTGCACGCTGCCGGACTCCGGCAGGTCGTCGTCCTGGGCGAGCATGCCGACGCGGATGCCGCCGCGCACCGTCACCTTGCCGGCATCCGGCGCGTACCGCTGCATGAGCACGCGCATGAGGGTCGACTTGCCGTCGCCGTTGCGGCCGACGATGCCGATACGGTCGCCGTCGGCGACACCGACGGTGACGTCGTCGAGCACGACCTTCGCGGGGAATTCGACGTGCAGATGCTCGCCGCCGATGAGATGGGCCATCAGTCGTTCCTGTCCGTGTGCGCCGCGTGCCTCACGCGTCGAATCCGAGGCTGAGCTTGCGCAGCAAAGACGCGAGGCGTTCGCGATCGGTGCGCGAGAGCCGCTCGAGCAGGTGCGCCTCGGCATCGACGAGACGTGTGATCGCGGCGTCGACGCGCACGCGACCGTCGTCGGTGAGGGTCACCAGGATGCTGCGCCCGTCGGCCGGGTCGGCCTCGCGCTGCACGAGGCGGCGCCCCACGAGCCGGTCGATGCGGTTGGTCATGGTGCCGCTCGAGACGAGAGTCTGCTGCAGGAGGGTCTTCGGGCTCAGCTGGTAGGGCTCGCCGGCGCGGCGCAGCGCCGACAGCACGTCCCACTCCCACGGTTCGAGCTCGCTGCGGCGGAACGCCTCACGCCGGGCGCGGTCGAGGTGGCGGGAGAGCCGGTCGACGCGGGAGAGCACTTCGAGAGGCGAGAAGTCGAGGTCGGGGCGCTGGGTCATCCAGGCCTCGACGATGCGGTCGACCTCGTCGCTCTCGGGTGCCATCCGCCCATTATCGCGCGCCGTGTCTCCGGTCCCGGGCGCGGGGCGGCGAGGTGGCAGACTTGGGGGCGGTTCCCGACGGCGCAGGCCGTGGGCGGGCCGGTCCGCCGTGGTGTAATGGCAGCACGACAGCCTTTGGAGCTGTGAGGTTCAGGTTCGAGTCCTGGCGGCGGAGCATGAACGAGCAGAACGCCACCGGCCTCGCCGTCGTCATCCTCGCCGCCGGTCAGGGCACCCGCATGAAGTCGTCGCTGCCGAAGGTGCTCCATCAGCTGGGCGGGCGGTCGCTGCTCGCGCATGTGCTCTCGACGGCGATCGAGCTGGAGCCCGACCGGGTCGTGGTGGTCGTGCGGCATGAGCGCGACCTCGTCGCCGCGGCGGCGCTCGACGCGCTGCCGGCCGTGCAGGTCGTCGATCAGGACGACATCCCGGGCACGGGGCGCGCGGCCGAGCTCGCCGTTGATGCGCTCGATGACTTCGACGGCGATGTGCTCGTGCTCTCCGGCGACGTGCCGCTGCTCGAAGCGCCGGTGCTCGCGGGGTTCGTGACCTCGCACCGGCTGGCGGATGCCGCGGTGTCGGTGCTCTCGGCCCAGGTCGACGACCCGACCGGCTATGGGCGCATCGTGCGCGGCGCCGGGGGTGGTCTCGAGCGCATCGTCGAGCAGAAGGATGCGGCGGCCGCCGAGCTCGCGATCACCGAGATCAACGCCGGTGTCTATGTCGTCCGGGCCGCGACGCTGCGCGCCCATCTGCCGGGTCTCACGGCTGCCAACGCGCAGGGTGAGCGGTACCTCACCGACGTCGTCGCCCTCGCGCGCGCTGCGGGGGAGCGGGTGGCGGCGTACGGTGCCCCCGACGCATCCACGGCCCTCGGCATCAACGACCGCGTGCAGCTGTCGGATGCGGCGCGCACGCTCAACGCGCGCACGGTGCGCCGGTGGCAGCTCGACGGTGTGAACGTGCTCGATCCGGCGACGACGTGGATCGATGTCACCGCGACGCTCGCCCCCGATGTGACCCTGCTGCCGAACACGCTCGTGCTGCGGGCGACGACGATCGGCGAGGGGGCGATCATCGGTCCCGACACGAGTCTCGTGGACTGCGAGGTCGGCGCCGGGGCGACCGTTCGTCGTTCGGATGCGACGCTCGCGGTCATCGGCGAGAAGGCCAACGTGGGTCCGTTCGCCTACCTCCGCCCCGGTGCGGAGCTGTCCCGCGGAGCGAAGGTGGGCACGTTCGTGGAGGTGAAGAACTCCACGATCGGCGAGGACAGCAAGGTGCCCCACCTGTCGTACATCGGCGACACGACGATCGGGCGCGGCGTGAACCTCGGGGCCGGCGCGATCACAGCGAACTACGACGATCTGGTCAAGCACCGCACGGAGATCGGCGACGAGGTGCACTCGGGCTCGCACAACGTCTTCGTCGCGCCCGTTAGGATCGGTGATGGCGCGAAGACCGGAGCCGGCGCCGTCATC
>NZ_LMPK01000038.1:67104-67974 GCF_001423825.1 Microbacterium sp. Leaf351 | reverse complement strand
GGGTCGAGAAGAATCGCTCGGGCACCCAGGCCGCGCAGGTCGCGGAGCGGGCCCGCCACGCACAGAAGGCAGACGATGGCGCGCAAGGACAAGACGGTCGATCTTGATCGGGAACGCGGCATAGCGCCGGGGCTGGTCGCCAAGACCAAGAAGCGACTCGTCGTCGCCACCGGCAGCTCGCACCCCGAGCTCGCCGCCGCCGTCGCCGCTGAGCTCGGCACCGAGCTCGTGCCGACCGAGTACCGCACATTCGCGTCGGGCGAGATGCTGACGCGGTTCGAGGTCTCGATCCGTGGGTGCGACGTGTTCCTGCTGCAGTCCTTCGGCCCGCCGGTCAACGAGTGGCTCATGGAGCTGCTCATCATGCTCGACGCCGCCAAGCGCGCCTCGGCGAAGCGCATCACGGTGGTGGCGCCGTACTACCCCTACTCCCGTCAGGACAAGAAGGGGCGCGGGCGTGAGCCGATCTCGGCGCGCCTGGTCGCCGACCTCATGAAGACCGCCGGCGCCGACCGCGTCATGAGCGTGGACCTGCACGCCGCGCAGATCCAGGGCTTCTTCGACGGACCCGTCGACCACCTCTTCGCCAAGCCCGTGCTGCTCGAGCACTTCCGCACCACGCTGAGCCCCGAGGACCGCGAGCTGCTGACCGTCGTCTCTCCCGACACCGGTCGCGTGCGGGTCGCCGACACATGGTCGGACAGCCTCGACGCACCCCTCGCGATCATCCACAAGCGCCGCGACCCGAATGTCGCGAACCAGGTCACGGTCAACGAGATCGTCGGCCGGGTCGACGGCCGTGTGTGCCTCCTCGTCGACGACATGATCGACACCGGCGGCACGATCGTGAAGGCCGCCCAGGCGCTCAAG
>NZ_LMPK01000038.1:66288-67095 GCF_001423825.1 Microbacterium sp. Leaf351 | reverse complement strand
CCCGGCTGCAGGACTCGTCGATCGACGAGGTCGTGGTCACCGATTCGATCCCGCTCGCCCCCGAGAAGCGGTTCCCGGGGCTCACGATCCTGCCGATCTCGCCGTTGCTCGCCCGCGCGATTCACGAGGTGTTCGAGGACGGCTCCGTCACGAGCATGTTCGACGGGGCTGCCTGACCGGGCGGATGCCGCGGGCCCGCGTCATCCACAACCGGTTGCCCGTTCTGCACGATCGTCCAGATTCATTCGCAAGGATGGATGAGCCCGGAGCTCCGGGCGGCCCCGGAACCGACGCAGGAGGACCTTCATGATCCGCACCACCGCCGTACCCCGCACCGTCCGCACCTCCGCAGCCCTTCTCGGCATCGCCGGCATCGCCGTGCTCGCCGGCTGCTCCACGACCTCGACGACCTCGACCACGGGCTCCGGCTCGCAGTCCGGCACCAGCGGCTCGTCGACCTCGTCGGGATCGACGTCCTCGGGCTCCTACAAGGACGGCACGTTCAGCGCGACGGGCTCCTACCAGACCCCCGAGTCTGTCGAGACGATCGACGTCACCGTCACGCTCGCGTCCGGTGTGATCGAGAGCGTCGAAGTCACCGGAAACCCGCAGGCCCGCGAGTCGCAGCAGTACCAGTCGCAGTTCATCGGCGGGATCTCCGCCGAGGTCGTCGGCAAGAGCATCGACAGCATCTCGGTGAGCCGTGTCGCGGGCTCCTCGCTGACCAGCGGCGGCTTCAACAAGGCGATCGCCGAGATCAAGACCGAAGCGGCGGCGTGACCTTCTCCGCCCGTTGGGAGTTCGACG
>NZ_LMPK01000038.1:63013-66278 GCF_001423825.1 Microbacterium sp. Leaf351 | reverse complement strand
CGGGGCGCTCGTCGCGCAGTTCGACGAGCAGTGGTCCCGCTTCCGGTCGGACTCGCTCGTCGCGCGCCTGTCGGCGGGGGGTTCGGCGCCGCTCCCTGCGGACGGCGCCTCGATGCTCGACCTGTACGCCCGGCTCTCGGACGAGACCGGGGGAGCGGTGAACCCGCTCGTGGGCCGTTCTCTCGACGCCCTCGGCTACGACCCTGCCTATTCGTTCCTCGCGGGTGCGGCGATGCCCGCTCCGGCGGCGTGGCGCGACATCCTGCACTGGCACGACGACACGCTCTCGCTCGACGCGCCTGCCGTGATCGATGTGGGCGCCATCGGCAAGGGACGCCTCGTCGACCGGGTGTCGGCGGTGCTCGCCGAGACCCATGACGCGCACGTCGTCGACGCGAGCGGTGACATCGCCGTGTACGGCGTGACCGAGCGCATCGGCCTCGAGCACCCCTACGATCCGTCCCGCGCGATCGGGGTGGCCACGGTCGCGTCCGGGGCGCTGTGCGCCTCCGCCGTGAACCGTCGGGCGTGGGGCGACGGCCTGCACCACGTGCTCGATGCACGCACCGGCGAACCGGTGCGCACGGTCGCGGCGACGTGGGCGATCGCCTCCGATGCGATGACGGCGGATGCTGCGGCCACCGCGCTGTTCTTCGACGAGGGGCCGCGGGCCGCGGCATCCCTCGACGCGCACTGGGTGCGCATGACGACCGACGGTCAGGTCGAGTGGTCACCCGACGCGCCCGTCGACCTGTTCTTCTGAAAGGGGCTCCGATGAACGCTCAGCTCTCCGCGCTCTGGAACCGCGTGTTCGCGGTGCTGGGGCGCGTGTCGATGTACCGACTCGTGCTGCTCTCCCTCGCCGCGCTCGCGGTGATCTCGCTGGCGCTGTCGTTCGCCGGGCTCGTCGGCCCGACCCCGGGCGAGCTCGCCGCGACGGCAGCGGTGCTGGTGGTCGTGTGCGTCGCGACGGATGCCGCGGCTCAGCGCCTGCTGCGCCTCGGTGGTCGCATCGAGTCGTCGCTCATCACGGCCGGCATCCTGCTGTTCGTGCTCTGGCCGACACTCGACCCGGCGGGACTCGGCGGCATCGCGATCGCGGGCGCGGTGGCCGCGGCATCCAAGTACGTGCTCGTGTGGCGGGGACGTCACGTGCTCAACCCGGCCGCAGCCGGGGCGACAGCGCTGACACTGCTCGGCATCGCCGTGCCGGCGCTCGGCGCCTCCGGCTGGTGGGTGGGAGCGCCCGCGCTCGCGCTGCCGGTGGCGCTGTTCGGCCTTGCCGTCGTCTGGCGCACCGAGAAGGTTCGGGTGGTGCTGCTGTTCCTGGTGCTCGCCGTCGGGGTCTCGGTCGTGCGCCAGGCCGTGCAGTATGCCACCGCCGGCTTCGCCTTCGACCTCGGCACGGCGCTGCAGTTCGCGCTGCTGCAGAGCCCGTTCCTCTTCCTCGGCGCGTTCATGCTGTCCGAGCCCCTGACCCTTCCGCCACGTCGGTGGCAGCAGTTCGCGGTCGCCGCGGTCGCGGGTGTGCTGGCCGGCTGGCCGATCCCGCTCGGTGAGATCACCCTCGGCCAGGAGCGGGCGCTCGTCATCGCCAACCTCGTCGCCTTCGCGTTCGCGCTGCGTCAGGCGGTGCGGCTCACCCTGGTCTCCCGCGAGCAGCTCGCCCCGACGCTCGCCGCGCTCACCTTCCGCGCGAAGCGGCGCTTCCGGTTCGAGGCGGGGCAGTACCTCGAGCTCGACGTGCCGCATCGGCGACCGGACGCCCGTGGCACCCGCCGCGAGTTCAGCATCGTGTCCGCTCCCGAGGACCTTCCCGAGGTGCGCATCGCGTTCCGCGACGGTCGGGGAGCGCAGAGCTCCTACAAGCGCGCTCTCGCCGAGGTCGAGCCGGGAGACGTGCTCGCCGCCACCGGCGTCTGGGGCGACTTCGTGCTGCCACGCACGCCGGCCCCCGTCCTCCTGGTCGCGGCGGGGATCGGGGTGACACCGTTCGTGTCGCAGCTGCGCCACGACCACCTCGCAGGCATCGCGCGCGACACGGTGCTCGTCTACGTCGCCGCAGGCGCCGACGACGTCGTGTTCCGCGACGAGCTCGCGCGCACCGGCGTCCCGGTCGTGGTGTTCACCCGAGAAGACCCGGGCGCGCTTCCGGCGGGCTGGCGCTGGGCTGGCGGATCCCGATTGGATGCCGCGGCTCTTCGCAGCGCCGTTCCCGATCTGTCCGCGCGCCACGCGTACATCTCCGGCCCGGCGGCGCTGATCGCCGACCTCGCGCCGGCGCTCGCGAGCGCGAAGTCGGTCGCGACCGACGCCTTCAGCGGCTACTGAGCGGGCGGGCGCGGAGCCCACCCGCCCGGCTCACGCGGCGTCGGCGCGGGCGATCTGCTCGGGACGAGCGGGGAGACGCACGGTGAACGTGGTGTCGCCCGGCTTCGACGACACCACGATGGAGCCGTGATGCGCGTGCACGATGGCGCGGGCGATCGAGAGGCCGAGCCCGGTGCCGCCGGTGCGGCGGGCGCGTGAGGAATCGGCGCGCGCGAAACGCTCGAACAGCTCGTCGGCGATCTCCGGGGCGATGCCCGGACCGTCGTCGTGCACGGACAGCACCGCCTCGCCACCCTGCTGCTGGAGGGTCAAGGTCACCGTGGTGCCCGCCGGGGTGTGGGTGCGCGCGTTGGCGAGCAGGTTGACGATCACCTGGCTGAGCCGCGCGGCGTCGCCGGCGACAACGATGGGCTCCGCCGCGACATCCATCACCCAGGTGTGATCGGGTCCGGTGTGCTGTACGTCGCCGAGCGCCTCGACAGTGACCCGGGTGAGGTCGACGCCGCTGTAGACGAGTTCCTGGCCCTCTTCCAGGCGCGCCAGGAGCAGCAGGTCCTCGACGAGGGCCGACATGCGCAGCGACTGCGCCTGGATGCGCTCCAGCGCCTGCTCGGTGTTCTCGATCGCCATCGCCGGTGCCTGACGCATCGCGCGCAGCGACAGCTCCGAATAGCCGCGGATGGAGGCGAGGGGTGTGCGCAGCTCGTGGCTCGCGTCGGCGACGAACTGCCGCATCCGCTCCTCGTTGCGATGGCGCGCGGCCAGGGACTCGTCGACGTGATCGAGCAGCGTGTTCAGGGCGAGTCCCACGCGCCCGATCTCGGTCGTGTCGTCGGTCTGCCCGTTCGGCACGCGTTCAGAGATCGACACGTCACCCTCGGAGAGCGGGAGCGCGGCGACGCGCGTGGCGGTGTCGGCGACGGCACGCAGCGGA
>NZ_LMPK01000038.1:55221-62992 GCF_001423825.1 Microbacterium sp. Leaf351 | reverse complement strand
GACGGTCTGGGTGAGCGTCGATGTCGGGATGCCGATGATGACGTAGGTGCCTCCGGGCGCCGTCGCCGCCATCAGGCGGTACTTGCCCAGCGTTCCCGCGGTCGCCTCGGTCACCGCGCCGCTGTCGGGATCGCCCGGTGTGCGCAGGTCCGCGATGAGCGCGGACTGGTCGGCCGAGGTCATCGTGTGCACGGTGAGGTCGCTGCCGACGTAGGCGCCGGTCACGGTCTGGGGTGACGTCGGCCCGTTCGAGAAGTTCTGCACCACCAGGAGGAAGCCGGCCTCCTGGCGTCCGCCGGTGAGGATCTCGGCCGCGGTCGAGGTCTGATCGACCCGCAGCAGCTGCATCTCGTTCGTGAGGCGCGCGGTGAGATTGTCCTGCAGGATGTGATTCAGGATCGCACCGGTCGCGAAGCCGATCGCCACCAGCAGAACCGAGACGAAGCCGATCACTGTGACCATGAGGCGCGTCTGCAGAGACCAGCGGCGTCGCAGCCACTGCCGGGGGGAACGGGCCATCACTGCGAGGCTTTGATCATGTAGCCCACGCCGCGCACCGTGTGGATGAGGGCCTGGGTCTCGCCCGCGTCGATCTTCTTGCGAAGGTACGAGATGTACAGCTCGACGACGCTGGAGCGTCCGCCGAAGTCGTAGTTCCAGACGCGGTCGAGGATCTGCGCCTTCGACACGACGCGACGCTGGTTGCGCATGAGATAGCGCAGCAGCTCGAACTCGGTCGCGGTCAGCTCGATCTCGCGTCCCGCGCGTTCGACCTCGTGGCTGTCCTCGTTGAGGGACAGGTCGCCGACCCGCAGGATGGGTTCGGCGTCGCTCGCCTGGGCGGTTCCGGCGCGACGCATGAGACCACGAAGGCGCGCGACGACCTCCTCGAGGCTGAACGGCTTCGTGACGTAGTCGTCGCCGCCGGCGGTGAGTCCGGCGACCCGGTCGCTGACCGAATCCTTCGCCGTGAGGAACAGCACCGGCACATCGCTGCCGGCCTGGCGCAGGCGGTGCAGCACCGACATCCCGTCGAGGTCGGGCATCATGATGTCGAGCACCATGGCGTCGGGCTCGAAGTCGCGGGCCGCCTGCAGCGCCTGGAAGCCGGATGCCGCGGACTTCACGTCCCAGCCCTCCATGCGCAGAGCCATCGACAGCAGATCGGTGAGCATCTGCTCGTCGTCGACGACGAGCACACGCGGGGGAGTCCCGTCGGCGCGGGTGAGGGCGGGTGCAACGGTGGGCGTGGTCATACCTCCGATTCTGCGCGCCTGTCTATGAGTCGACTATGGCAGATCCTATGTCCCTGCTGTGAGTTTCGGAAGGCTCTCCCTTCATCGGCGGCACATAGGCGACAGATGTCGCGCACATCATCCCGGTGCCTACCGTCCCAGGCGGGACACAGACCCCGAGAGGAGACCTTCCACATGTATCTGAGATACCTGCGCCGCGAGCTCGGTGGGCGCAAGAAGCAGACGGCGATCGTCGCGGCCGGACTCGCAATCGCCATCGCGCTCGTCGTCATCGTGAACTCGCTCGCCGCAGGCGTCAAGGACGCGCAGAGCCAAGCGCTCGCGTCCGTCTACGGCGTCGGCACCGACCTGACCGTCACCGGAGCAGTGAGTCAACCCGGATCATCCACCGATTCGAGCAACGGCCGCTTCCAGTTCGGCAGCGGCGACGGCTCGACCTCCGACGGCACGACGACCCTCAGCCAATCGCGCCTGGTCACCGACATGCGCCGCGGCACGCTCGACGCCACCGCGCTGTCGACGGTCACCTCGACGACCGGGGTGGCCGCGGCATCCGGCGCGCTCAGCCTCACCAACATGACCTTCTCGGGGCAGATCCCGTCGCAGAGCTCGTCGAGCGGGTCGACCGGCACCCAGGGTCAGCCGCCGTCGGGCGGCGAGAGCGGGGGCGCGGGCGGCCCCAGCTCGTTCGACGTGAACTCGTTCACGGTGCTCGGCATCGACCCGTCGAACGCCACTGTCGGCCCCCTCTCGGCGGTCACCGTCAGCTCCGGCCGTCTGCTCACCGCGAGCGACAAGGGCACCGACGTCGCGGTCGTCGACTCGACGTACGCCACGAGCAAGAGCCTCGCCGTCGGCAGCACGATCTCGGTCGGCGGCACCGACATGACCATCGTCGGGATCGTCGCCTCGAGCACCTCGGACTCGTCATCGGCCGACACGGCCAGCGACGTCTACATCCCCTTGGATGTCGCGCAGAAGCTCGCGGGCGTCGGCGACGTGGTTTCGACGATCTATGTGCAGGCGACCTCCGCCGATGCGATCTCGAGCATCAAGACGGACCTCAGCGCCGCGATCTCGGGTGCGACCGTGAGCTCGCAGAGCGACCTCGCCTCGACCGTGTCGGGCTCGCTGTCCAGCGCCACCTCGCTCATCACCAACCTCGGCACCTGGCTCTCGGTCATCGTGCTGGTCGTCGCCCTCGCGCTCGCCGTGCTCTTCACCATCTCGGGCGTCTCACGACGCACGCGGGAGTTCGGCACCCTCAAGGCGATCGGCTGGTCGAACGGCCGAGTCGTGGGGCAGGTCGCGGGGGAGACCCTCGTGCAGGGCCTCATCGGCGGCGTCGTCGGACTCGTGATCGGCCTCGCCGGGATCATCATCATCAACATCGTCTCCCCGACGATCTCCTCCGCCCCGTCGACCTCGACCGGCGGTCAGGGCGGTCCCGGCGGCGGTGGCGGCGCACCGGGCGGCTTCGGTCAGACGACCCAGGCGGTCAGCAACATCGTCCTCCACGCGCCCGTCACCGTCTGGGTGATCGTGGCGGCCATCGGCCTGGCCGTGCTCGGCGGTGTCGTCGCAGGCGCCTTCGGCGGCTGGCGCGCAGCGCGGCTGAGCCCTGCCGAAGCCCTCCGTTCGGTCGCGTGAGCCGCGGCATCCCTTCGACACAGGTCAGGACAGGACACATGGACACCACCATCGACACCACACCGGAATCGGTCGAGGCGCCCGTCGCCGCGGCCGGCTACCGACTCAGCGCCGTCGTGAAGACGTACGCGCAGAAGAAGCGCACCGTCACCCCTCTCAAGGGGGTGGATCTGGAGATCGGCGCGGGCGAGTTCGCGACCATCCAGGGCCCGACGGGCGGCGGCAAGTCGACCCTGCTGCAGCTGCTCGGGGCGCTCGACCGCCCCACGAGCGGCAGCGTGAAACTCGGCGACATCGACATCGCGACGGCGTCGAACGCACAACTGGGACGCCTTCGCGCCACGCAGATCGGGTTCGTCTTCCAGGGCTTCAACCTCATCCCCACGCTCACCGCCCAGGAGAACGTCGAGATGGGACTCGCCCCGCTGGGCCTTCCCGCGGCCGAACGGCACGCGCGGGCGGTCGAGGCGCTCACCCACGTGGGCCTCGCCGACCGGCTCGACCACAAGCCGGGCGAGCTGTCGGGAGGTCAGCAGCAGCGTGTCGCCATCGCGCGCGCCACGGCGAAGCGCCCCGCTGTGCTGCTGGCGGACGAGCCCACCGGCAACCTCGACGAGAGCATGCGCGACGAGATCCTCGTGCTGCTGGAGTCGCTGAACGCGGAGGGGCTCACCCTCCTCGTGGTGACCCACGACTCGGCCGTCGCGAAGCGCGCGCATCGGCGTCTCCGCCTCGAGAAGGGCGAGGTGCGCGACATCACGCGCTGACCCCGTACACGCGAACGGCGCGCGGTCCCGGATGCCCCGGGGCCGCGCGCCGTTCGTCGTGCGGGGTCAGTGCGTGTCGACGGCCTCGATCTCGGTGCGGTCGCCCGACCACTGCGTGTGGAAGGTGCCGTCGCGGTCGACGCGCTTGTAGGTGTGGGCGCCGAAGAAGTCGCGCTGTCCCTGGATGAGGGCCGCCGGCAGCCGGTCGGCGCGCAGGCCGTCGTAGTACGACAGCGACGACGAGAACGCCGGGCTGGGGATCCCGGATGTCGCGGCCACCCGCACGATCTCACGCCACGCGCTCTGCGCGCGCTCGAGGGCGTCGACGAAGTACGGGGCCGTGAGCAGGACGGGGAGCGTCGGCTGCTCGTCGTAGGCCTCGGTGATGCGGTTGAGGAACTGGGCGCGGATGATGCACCCGCCGCGCCAGATCGAGGCGACCTTGCCGAGGTCGATCGACCAGTCGTACTGCGCGGCGCCGGCGCGGATCTCGTCGAACCCCTGCGAGTACGCCACGATCTTCGACGCGTAGAGCGCGAGGCGCACCTGCTCGACGAACGCGTCGGCGTCGTCGACCGCGATCTCGCCGCGCGGGCCGGGCAGGTTCTGCGACACGGCGCGCTGCTCGGGGTGGCTCGACAGCGAGCGGGCGAACACGGCCTCCGCGATACCCGACACGGGCACCCCGAGGTCGATCGCCGTCTGCACGGTCCAGCCGCCAGTGCCCTTCGCTCCGGCCTGGTCGAGGATGACGTCGACGAGCGGGCGACCGGTGGTGGCATCCGTCTGTCGCAGCACCTCCGCCGTGATCTCGATCAGGTAGGACTGCAGCTCGCCCTCGTTCCACGCCGCGAAGATGTCGGCGATCTCGGCCGGCGACTTGCCGGTGCCGCGACGGATGAGGTCGTAGGCCTCGGCGATCAGCTGCATGTCGGCGTACTCGATGCCGTTGTGCACCATCTTCACGAAGTGGCCGGCACCGTCGTGTCCGACGTGCGTCACGCACGGCTCGCCCTCGGCGATCGCGGCGATCGAGCGCAGGATCGGCCCGAGCGTGGTCCACGACTCGTCGGAGCCGCCGGGCATGAGCGAGGGGCCGTTGAGCGCGCCCTCCTCGCCGCCGGAGACGCCCATGCCGACGAAGTTGATGCCCGTCTCGCGCACGCGCTTCTCGCGGCGGATCGTGTCGGTGAAGAGGGCGTTGCCGCCGTCGACGATGATGTCGCCCGGCTCGAACACCGAGATGAGGTCCTCGATGACCGCGTCGGTCGGGCCGCCGGCCTTGACCATGATGATCGCGGTGCGCGGCTTCTGCAGCGACGCGGCGAACTCGGCGTAGTCGCGCGCGGGCACGAATCCGGCCTCGGGGTGCTCGGTGAGCAGCTCCTCGGTCTTGGCGTAGGTGCGGTTGAAGATCGCCACGGTGTTGCCCTCGCGGCTGGCGAGGTTGCGGGCGAGGTTCGACCCCATGACGGCGAGTCCGACGACTCCGATGTTGGCTGCTGCCTCGGTCACTGATGCTCCTTGGATGCGCGGCGAACGCCGCAGAAACGTGCGCTTCCAGCCTAGAGGGCGCGGGGCCGCCCGGCGGGGCGTCAGACTGGGGCGATGGGGATCGTCGTGGCCGGGCCGAGCGGTGTCGGCAAGACCGTCGTCGGCGAGGCGCTCGCCGCTCGCCTGGGCGCGCCGTTCGTCGACGGCGATGTGCTGCATCCGCCCGAGAACATCGCGAAGATGTCGGCCGGGGTGCCGCTGACGGACGCCGACCGCTGGCCGTGGCTCGACCGCGTCGCTGCGGCCGCTCGGGAGGGCGCGGTGGTCGCCTGCTCCGCCCTCGCGCGCCGCTACCGCGACCGGCTGCGGGCTGGCGACCCGGCGGTGCGATTCATCGTGCTGAGCGCCGATGCGGCGGTGTTGGAGGAGCGGATGCGGGCGCGCACCCACTTCATGCCGCCGTCGCTGCTGGCCTCCCAGCTCGCGCTCGTCGAGCCGCTCGATGCCGACGAACCCGGGGTCGCACTCGTCTCCGACCTGTCGCCTCAGGCGACCGCCGAGCGCGCGCTCGACGCGCTCGGCGGCACCGCTCAGACTGAGCCGAAGAACTGACGCAGCGCCGGCACGCGCCGGATCACGAGCAGGTCGAGCGCGAGGATCACCAGCAGCGACAGCCCGAACAGCGGCAGGAAGAGCCCGAGTGCCACGACGGCGGCGAGCAGCACGATGTTCGTGAACAGGGGGAGTCGCCCGCGTGGGGCCGCCATGCCCGTCGCGCCGCCGCGACGCTTCCACCAGAGGACGGGGCCTGTCACGCACAGGAAGATCACGCCCAGGCAGAACGCGGTCGTGATGACGGTGTTGAGCGGGCCGAAGCGGCGCCCCTCGTGCCCGGCGATGCCCTGCGACACGATCTTCGCGAGCGTGCTGTAGTCGGCGTAGCCGTACTGTCCGACGACCGCGCCGGAGTACTGGTCGACGTGCACGGTGGTCTCGAGCGAGACATCCGACTCGGCCGGATTCCCGTTGTTGTGCCACTGATCGCCGAAGACGCTGTAGACGCCCGTCTCACCTTCGGGGTAGGCGACGAAGTACGGCTCGGGCGCGCCCTGCGCGCGGGCGGTGGCCACGGCGGTGTCGATCGAGATCACCGAGCCCGCCCCCGTCGAGGTGCCCGTGCGCCCCTCGGAGATCGCCCACCCGGCCGGTCCCGACGATCCGTCGGTGCGCTCGATGAGGTCTCCGACGGTCGAGGATGCCCCGGGGTCGTCGCCCCAGAGCCCGGTGCCGTTCTGCGCCGCGACCTGCTGTGCCTGTGCGCCCCAGAACCCCGTCCAGGGCAGGCCCGAGACGACGAGGAACAGGATGCCGACGCCGACCCCGAGACCGACCCAGGCGTGCGTGGAGCGCACGCCCGACATCGACAGGCGCTTACGCCGGGCGCCGACGCGCGGCTTGCGTCCGAGGAAGAAGATGATGCCTCCGGTGATCGACAGCACGATCGCCCAGCAGGCGCCGAGCTCGATGACGCGATCGCCGAGGTCGCCCGCGAGCAGCGTGCCGTGGATGCGCAGAGCCCAGTCAGAGACGAGGTCGTCGGTCGACAGGTCGCCGGTGACGCTCGCGCGGAACGGGTCGACGTAGACGTTGCGGGTGGTGTCGCCGACGGCGGTGACGAACATCGTCGACCGGTCGCCCGAGTTGTCGGTGACCGAGAGGATGTCCCGGTCGGGGTAGGCGGCGCGCACGGCGGCCTCCTGCGCCGACAGCGGGGCGCGCTCCGCGCCCGCGGATGCGCTCACGGTGAGCACGCCCGGGTGGGTGAGGGCGTCGACCTGGGCGCGGTAGAGATAGGTGAGCCCGGTGATCGCGAGGACGAGCAGCACGGGGATGACGATCGCCGAGCCGTAGAAGTGCCACCGCCAGAACGCCGCGAACCAGTTGATGCGCCGGCGGCGCGGAGCCGGTGCGGGGGTGGCGGCCTCGAGCGGAGGCGCGTCGGCGGTGGTCATGGCGGTGCTCCCGGGGTTGTCAGCAGATATGTCTACAAATCGTAGAGTAATCTCAGGGATCGTCTCACCCGACCCCCGACCGCTGGAGTGCCATGTTCTCGCCGCTGTGGAGCGCCGTCTTCACGATCCTGTTCTCGGTGACGGGTCTCGTCTCCCTCGTCTCGCTCGTGCGTACCCGCCGGGCGGCACCCGCGGGGGCGCCCTTCGGCACCGCCGAAGTCGTCGAGGTGGCGCACCTGCTGATGAGCATCGCCATGGTCACGATGGTGTGGTGGGCTGCGGGCGCCGAACTCACCTGGGCGCAGATCGCCGTGTTCGCGGTCGTCGCGATCGCGCTGCTGGTGTCGCTTCCGCAGTCCCCCTCACGCGCGGGGCGGGTCGACCTCGCCGGACACGTCGTCGTGACCGGCGCGATGGTCTGGATGCTGGTCGCCATGCCGGCGCTCATGGGCTCCGGTGGGGACGGGACATCCGGTCATCATCACGGCGGCGGAGCGACGGATGCCGCGGCGCCGGCCGCGACCCCGGAGTGGATCGTCGTGCTCAACGGCGTCGTCATCGCGGTCGTCGCCGCCTTCGCGGTGTGGTGGAT
>NZ_LMPK01000038.1:28451-55214 GCF_001423825.1 Microbacterium sp. Leaf351 | reverse complement strand
GGGATGGCCGCGATGCTCGCGGTGATGGCGGTGTGACCGCCGTAGCGAGGAGGGCCCGAGGAGCGTCGACGGGCGGCGCGACTACTTGCGGTAGGACGAGCGGCCGACGGCCCAGAACGCGCCGACCACGGTGATGAAACCGCCCAGGCTGATGAGGCCGATGACCCAGAGAAGGATGTCCGAGGCGAGGGTCGGCTGCATGGCGGTCCTTTCGGAGATGACGGGCGATTCCCATGCTACCGGCGTCGCTGGTAGGCTTGTGGACTGAACTTCGGCGAGGGATGCCGCCGTGCCGCTTCGGCGGCGAGGCATCCGTGATCGACGCAGTGATCAAGGCTCACGGCTTTCCTCACGCGCTCGCGTTCGAGTCGAAAACGCTCACCCGCTCATCGGGCCCGTGCGCCCGCATAAAGGAGAACATCATGTCCGACGACTTCAAGGTCGCCGCCGAGCTGCGCGAGCAGTTCGGCAAGGGCTTCGCCCGCCGTCTGCGCGCCGCAGGCAAGATCCCCGCCGTGCTCTACGGCCACGGCACCGCTCCGGTGCACATCGCCCTGCCGGGCCACCAGGTGGGTCTGCTCATCCGCCGCGCCAACGCGGTGCTCGAGCTCGACATCGCCGGCACCGAGCAGCTCGCGCTCGTCAAGGACGTGCAGAAGGACCCGGTGCTGCAGATCATCGAGCACATCGACCTCCTCGTCGTGAAGAAGGGCGAGAAGGTCCAGGTCGAGGTCCCCGTCGTGCTCGTGGGCGAGTCCGCCGCCGGCACCCTGGCCAACCTCGACGCCACCACGATCTCGCTCGAGGTCGAGGCCACCCACATCCCCGAGAACGTCGAGGTCGACATCGAGGGCCTCGAGGACGGCACGCACATCACCGCTGCCGACCTGACGCTCCCGCGCGGCGCGTCGCTGGTCGCCGACGGCGAGACCCTCATCGTCGCGATCTCGATCCCGGTCGACACCCTCGCCGCCGAGGAGGAGATCGCCGAGGCCGACGCCGAGGCCGCCGCCGAGCAGGCCGAGGAGGCCGCCGAGTAATCGGACACCGCCACACGCGAGGGGATGCGGTTCGCCGCATCCCCTCGCGTCGTCTGCGGGGGTGCGTCCCCGCTGCGAGAGGATGAGCGCATGGTCGACACCTGGCTCGTGATCGGACTCGGCAACCCCGGGCCGCGGTACGAGGCGACCCGCCACAACGTCGGCCAGATGGTCGTCGACGACCTCGCCCGCCGCCGCGGCGAGACCTTCAAGGCGCACAAGGCGAACGCGCGCGTCGTCGAGACGTGGCTGCGTCCCGGGGTAGCGAAGCTCGTGCTCGCGAAGTCCAACTCGTACATGAACACGTCGGGCGGACCCGTCGCCGCCCTGGCGAGGTTCTACGGCGTGCCGGCGGAGCGAGTCGTCGTCGTGCACGACGAGCTCGACATCCCCTTCGACACCCTCAAGCTCAAGGTCGGCGGCGGCCACGGCGGTCACAACGGCGTGCGCGACATCGCCAAAGCGCTCGGCACGCCCGAGTTCCCCCGGGTGCGCGTCGGCATCGGGCGGCCCGTCGGCCGCCAGGATCCGGCCGACTGGGTGCTCGACCCGTTCTCGTCGGCCGAGCGCACGACGCTGCCGATCCTCGTCGGCGATGCGGCCGACGCCGTCGAGCAGCTCGTCGACGAGGGTCTGATCGCCGCCCAGCAGCGCTGGCACGCCCCGCGCGACTGAGACCGCGACCGGATGTCCCGGGCTCGCCGTAGGATCTTCGGGTGACAGTTCCCGGGATCGTTCGCGCCCTCGTACCGTCCGAGACGTTCGCCGGCGCCCTCCGTTCGGCGACGACAGACACCGACTTCTCCGTCGTCGACGGACTCGACGCCCCCCTCATCGCCGGCCTCCTCGAGAAGCGCCGCGAGCAGGGGGCGCCCGCGGTGGTGCTCGTCGTCGCGCCGACCGGTCGCCGCGCCGAGGCGCTCGGCACGGCCCTCGATGCGCTCGTGCCGGGCGCCGAGGTGCATCACTTCCCGGCATGGGAGACGCTGCCCCACGAGCGGCTGAGCCCCAGCGCGGAGACCGTGGGGCGTCGCCTCGACGTGCTCCGCCGGGTGGCCGCGTGGGACGGCACCCATCCGCTCGTCGTCACGGCATCGGTGCGCGGCGCGGTGCAGCCGCTCGCTGCCGGCCTCACCGATCTCGAACCGATCCGGCTCGTCACCGGCGGGCGCGGCTACGACCTCGCCGCGGTCAGCCTCGGTCTCGTCGAGCGCGCCTACCACCGGGTCGACATGGTGTCCCGACGCGGCGAGTTCGCGGTGCGCGGCGGCATCCTCGACGTCTTCCCGCCGGTCGCCGACCACCCGTCGCGCGTGGAGTTCTTCGGCGACGAGGTCGATCAGATCCGTGCGTTCTCGGTCGCCGACCAGCGGTCGCTGCCGGGCGAGATCACCGAGGTCGAACTGGTCGCGAGCCGGGAGCTGCTCCTCACCGCGGACGTGCGGGCGCGCGCCGCGCTCCTCGCCGAGCAGTTGCCGGGCCTGCAGACGATGCTCGCCCGCATGGCCGAGGGAGTGCCGACCGAGGGGATGGAGTCGCTGACTCCCGCGCTCGTCGACGACCTCGTCACCCTCGTCGATTACCTGCCCGAGCGCACCGCCGTCGCGCTCGTCGACCCCGAGCGGGCCGTCACCCGTGCGATCACGCTCGCCGAGACGAACCGCGAGTTCCTCGACGCCGCGTGGAACGCCGCGGTCGCCGGCGCGTCGACCCCTGTCGACCTCGGCGCGGGCGACTTCGTGTCGCTCCCGCACCTGCACGAGCGTGCCCGTGAGCGCGGGGGCGTCTGGTACACCCTGTCGGCGTTCGACTCCGGCGAGGCGGATGCCGCGGCCGAAGGCCTCGTCGAGGCATCCGGGTCGCACGTGGAGCGGGTGGCGGCATCCGCCGTGCCGTCGTTCGCGGGTAACGTCGACGGCGCGATCGCGCACGTCGCGGCCCTCGTGCAGGACGGGTGGAAGGTCGTCGTCACGGCGTCCGGTCCGGGGCTCGCCGACCGCGCACGCGACGTGCTCGCCGACCGCGGTGTCGCGGCGCGCCGCGTCGACGCGGTGCACGAGGCACCCGAAGCAGGGGTCGCGCTCGTCGTCGCCGCCGTGCTCGAGCGGGGGTTCGAGGCATCCGGTGCCCGTCTCGCCGTGCTCACCGAGACCGAGTTCTACGGGCGCACGATCGGCGGCGACGGCCGGGTCGTCAAGAAGCTCGCCTCGCGCCGGCGCAACGTCGTCGATCCGCTGCAGCTCAAGCCTGGCGACGTCGTCGTGCACTCCACGCACGGCATCGGCAAGTTCGTCGAGCTGACCCAGCGCGAGGTCTCCAGCGGCGGGCGCAACCCGGTCAAGAGCATGCGCGAATACCTCGTGCTCGAATATGCGCCCACCAAGCGCGGCTACCCGGGTGACAAGCTCTTCGTTCCCACCGACCAGCTCGACCAGCTCAGCCGCTACGTCGGGGGTGAGGCGCCGGTGCTCTCCAAGATGGGCGGCAGTGACTGGGCCGCGGCCAAGGGCAAGGCTCGCAAGGCGGTGCGCGACATCGCGGTCGAGCTCGTGAAGCTGTACTCCGCCCGGATGGCCGCCAAGGGGCACGCGTTCGGCCCCGACACCCCGTGGCAGCGTGAGCTCGAAGAGGCGTTCCCGTTCGCCGAGACCCCCGACCAGCTGCAGACGATCGACGAGATCAAGGCCGACATGGAGAAGCCGATCCCGATGGACCGGCTGCTCTCGGGCGACGTCGGCTTCGGGAAGACCGAGGTCGCCGTGAGGGCGGCGTTCAAGGCGATTCAGGACGGCAAGCAGGTCGCGATGCTCGTGCCGACCACCCTGCTCGTGAAGCAGCACCTCGAGACCTTCACCGAGCGGTTCGCGGGCTTCCCCGTGAAGGTGCGGCCCCTGTCGCGCTTCCAGAGCGACAAGGAGGCCCGCGACACCCTCAACGGCCTCACCGACGGCACCGTCGACATGGTGATCGGCACGCACCGCATCCTCACCGAGAAGGTCGTCTTCAACGACCTCGGGCTCATGATCATCGACGAGGAGCAGCGGTTCGGCGTCGAGCACAAGGACGCGCTCAAGAAGCTCAAGACCAACGTCGACATCCTCGCGATGAGCGCCACCCCCATCCCGCGCACCCTCGAGATGGCGGTGACCGGCATCCGCGAGATGTCGACCCTCGCGACCCCGCCCGAGGACCGCCACCCGATCCTCTCGTTCGTCGGCCCCCGCAACGACAAGCAGATCGCCGCAGCGATCCGCCGCGAGCTGCTGCGCGAGGGCCAGGTGTTCTACGTGCACAACCGGGTGCAGTCGATCCAGCGGGTCGCCGCGCAGCTCGGCGAGCTCGTCCCCGAGGCGCGCATCGTCGTCGCCCACGGGCAGATGGGCGAGCACCAGCTCGAGCAGGTCGTCGACGACTTCTGGGAGCGCCGCGCCGACGTGCTCGTCTCGACGACCATCATCGAGACCGGCCTCGACATCTCCAACGCCAACACGATCATCATCGACCGCGCCGACAAGTACGGACTCTCGCAGCTGCACCAGCTGCGCGGCCGCGTCGGCCGTGGTCGTGAGCGCGCGTACGCCTACTTCCTCTACGACGAGCTCAAGCCGCTCAGCGAGACGGCAGCCGACCGGCTCGAGACGATCTCGGTGAACAACGACCTGGGCTCGGGCATGCAGGTCGCGTTGAAGGACCTCGAGATCCGCGGCGCCGGCAACCTCCTCGGCGCCGAGCAGGCCGGCCACATCGCCGGCGTCGGCTTCGACCTGTATCTGCGCATGATCGGCGAGGCCGTCTCGGCGTTCCGCGGTGAGGAGACCGAAGGTCCGACCGAGCTGCGTCTGGAGTTGCCCGTGCAGGCGCGCATCCCCGAGAGCTACATCGACAGCGAGCGGCTGCGTCTCGAGGCCTATCAGAAGCTGTCGGCGGCGGCCGCGGCATCCGCGAAGCCCGATGCCATCGACCTCGTCATCGACGAGCTGCGCGACCGCTACGGCGAGCCGCCCGCCGACGTCGAGGGGCTGCTGCGGGTCGCGCGGTTGCGCCGCCGCGCGGCACAGGCCGGGCTCGCCGACGTCGTCGCGATGGGTCCGAACCTGCGCGTCGCGCCGGCGCACCTCCCCGATTCGCTGCGCGTGCGGATGCAGCGGCTCTACCCGAAGGCGAAGCTCGTCGCCTCCGGGGAGGCGCTCGTCGTGCCGTTGCCGGGCGACGGAGACCCGGTGTCGGACACCGACCTGGTGGCGTGGGTCGGCCAGCTGCTCGACGCGCTCTTCCCGGTCTCCGAGCCGGCGTCCGCGGCGGCCGACGCATCCGCCTGAGACCGGCGCGGCCCAGCGGCGTCGACAGCCCTGCTGCCCGACGCGGTCAGTCGCGCGGCGCCGTGTCGATCACGCAGAACCGGGTGCCCTCCGGATCCTCCATCACGATGTAGTCGGCGTCGTCGGGCCGCCCCGCCCACGGCACGACACGGGCGCCCAGGTCCTCGAGCCGCGCGACCTCGGCGGCCTGGTCGTCGGCGTAGAGGTCGAGATGGATGCGCGGCGGCAGTGCGCGCTCGCTAGGCAGTTGGTCGAGCCCGACGTTCGGGCCCCGGCCGTCGGCCGAGCGCAGCAGCACGAAGTCCGTATCGACCGCTTCTCGCACGGTGTAGTCGAGCGCCGCAGACCAGAACGCGACCTGCGCCTCGAGGTCGGTGACGCGGATGACGACGGATCCGAGGGTGAGCATGGCGGCAGTGTCGCACACCCGTGCCGGGAGCGGCGGCGGGGTGGCGGCATCCGTCTCGCTGAGTACGCTGACGATCGAGGAGCACACCATGCGCTACGCACATCTCGGCCGCGAGCCCCGTATCGATCCGACCGCCGTCGTGGCGCCGACCGCGGTGATCAGCGGCGACGTGACGATCGGGCCCGACTGTCAGATCCTGCACGGCGCGGTCATCACCGCGGAGGGCGGTCCGATCACCCTCGGCCGCAGTGTCATCGTGATGGAGAACGCCCTCGTGCGCGCGAGCGCCACTCATCCCGTGCACATCGGAGACCACACGCTCGTCGGACCGATGGCGAGCATCTCGGGTGCGACGGTGGGCGACGAGGTGTTCCTCGCGACGGGCGTGCGGGTGTTCAACGGTGCGCGCATCGGCGACCGGAGCGAGGTGCGCATCAACGCGGTCGTGCACCTGCGCACGGTGCTCCCCGAGCGCAGCGTCGTGCCGATCTCGTGGGTCGCGGTGGGTGACCCGGCGATCGTCGTCTCACCCGACAAGCACGACGAGATCTGGGCGCGCCAGCAGGAGCTCGACTTCCCCGGCTACGTGTTCGGGCTCGACCGCGACACCCCCGACCTCATGGTGCAGCTCACCGAGCGCTACGGGCGCTCGCTCGCGCGGCACGCGGACGACACCCCGGTCGACTGAGCGGATGCCGCACCCCGGCGCCGATGCGCCGGAGCCGGGCGCGCGGGAGCCGGGCATGCCAGGCCGGGCGCGCCGGAGCACCGCGCGCCGGGGCAGGTCATCGCGTGTGCGCAGGACGCTACGGCGCGCATCGACCTGTTCTCGCGGGCGCTCCTGTTCTCGCGAGCCGGGACTCAGCCGGTGTTCTGCAGGCCCGCCGCGACGCCCGAGACCGACAGCAACAGCAGGCGCTGGAGCTCGGGGTCGGCCGGCACCTCGTCGGGCGCGTCGCGCAGTGCCCGCAGGGCGCGCAGCTGCAGCAGTGACAGCGCGTCGACGTACGGGCTCCGCAGCTTCACCGCCCGCTGCAGCACCGGCTTGTTCGAGAGCAGTCCGTCGCCGCCGGCGATGCGCACCACCCACGAGCGGGTGAGGGCCATCTCGTCGATCACCAGCTGCGCGAGATCGTCGCGGTCGCCGAGCTCCAGGTAGCGGCGCGCGATGCGGTCGTCGGCCTTCGCGAGACTCATCGCGACGTTGTCGATCATCGCGCGCAGCAGCGGCCACTCGCGGTACGCCTCCTGCAGCAGCGCGAGGTCGCCGACCGTCTCGAGGGCGGTGCCGAGCCCGAACCAGCCGGCCAGGTTGATGCGGGCCTGCGTCCACGCGAACACCCACGGGATGGCGCGCAGGTCTTCGAGCGACTCGACCGACAGCCCGCGGCGGGCGGGACGCGACCCGAGCGCGAGCAGGCCCACCTCCTCCATCGGGGTGACCGTCGCGAACCACGGTGCGAAGCCGGGCGCCTTGACGAGCTCGAAGAACCGCGCCCGCGAGGCGTCCTCCATGCGCTGTGCCACGTCGGCGAAGCGCTCGGCGGCCGCACGGTTGCGCTGCTCGTTCGAGGGGGCGGAGGCGGTGAGGATGGCGGCGGCCACCTGGTCGATGTGACGCATCGCGATCGCCGGGTCGCCGTAGCGCGCGAAGATCACCTCGCCCTGCTCGGTGAGCTTGAAGCGGCCGTCGACCGAGTGCGGGGGCTGGGCGAGGATCGCCGAGTTCGCCGGTCCGCCGCCGCGGCCGAGCGCACCGCCGCGGCCGTGGAACAGGGTCAGCTCGATCTCGCTGCGCTGCGCCCAGTCGGCGATCTGCGCCTGCGCCTCGTAGAGCGCGAGGTTCGCGGCGACGGGGCCGACATCCTTCGACGAGTCGGAGTAGCCGAGCATGACCTCGAGGCGGCGTCCGGTCTCGGCCAGACGGGCCGCGAAGGCGGGGTGCTCGACGATCTCCGCGAGGATCGCGGGGGCGGCCTGCAGGTCGGCGAACGTCTCGAAGAGAGGGATCACATCGAGAACGGGCGGGGTGCCGTCGGGGCCGACAGCGTAACGCGCGAGCCGGTGCACGGCGGCGAGGTCGTCGGCCGATCGGGTGAACGAGACGATGTAGCGGCCCGCGGCGCGCGGACCGAAGCGCTTCTGCACGTAGGAGATCGTGCGGTAGACCTCGAGCACCTCCTCGGTCAGCTCGCTGCGCTCACCGCCCGCGTCGAGCTCGGCGAGCACCTTCGCGTGCACGGCCGAGTGCTGGCGCACCTCGAGCTCGGCGAGGTGGAACCCGAAGGTCTGCACCTGCCAGACGAGCTGCTGCAGGTGACCGTAGGCCTGGCGCGGGGCGCCGGCCGCGACGAGCGAGGACTGCACGGTGAGCAGGTCCGCGAGCAGGTGCTCGGGATCGGCGTAGGCGAGGTCGGCGTCGCGCTCGCGCGTCGCCGTGATCTTGCGGGCGATGAGCAGCACGGCCTGACGGTGCGGCTCGCCGGGCGAGCGCTTCACGACGTCGGCGGCCCCCTCGTCGTCGGCGCTGAGCAGCCGCTCGGTGAGAGCGGTGAGGGCCGGGGTCGGCGGGGTGGTGGCGGCATCCAGAGTCAGTCCGCGGCCGATGCGGGCGGAGGCCCGCTCGAGTCCGCGCAGCACGTGCTCGCTGGCGATGCCTGCGGCGCGCTTGGTGACCTTCGCGGTCACGAACGGGTTGCCGTCGCGGTCGCCGCCGACCCAGGTGCCGATGCGCACGAACGGGCGCACGACGGGCTCGCGGGCACCGGCGGCCTCGCCCTGCAGGGCGTCGTCGATGCGGCGGTAGACGTGCGGCACGGCGGTGAACAGCGTCTCGTCGAAGACGGCCATCACCGAGCGCACCTCGTCGACCGGCGACGGCTTCTCCTGGCGAAGCGGCGCCGTGCGCCACAGCGTGTCGACCTCTTCGAGCATGCGACGCTCGGCGCGGCGCTGTGCGGGGCCGCCGTCCTCGGCGGCGTCGTAGTCGTCGAGCAGACCCGACAGGCGGCGGATGCTGGTCGAGATCGCCCGGCGCCGCGCCTCGGTGGGGTGGGCGGTGAACACCGGGTGGAAGCGCATCTGGTGCAGACGCTGCAGCGCGGTGTCGTCGCCGACCTCGCCGGCGAGGCGTTCGAGCGCGACGGTCACCGAGTCGGCCGCCTCCTCGTCGCGGGCGGCGCGCTGACGCAGCACGCGCACGCGCTGGTGCTCCTCGGCGAGGTTCACGAGATGGAAGTAGCAGGTGAACGCGCGGGCGACCTCGTCGGCGCGGGCGACGGTGAACCCGTCGGCGATCTGCGCGGCCCGCTCGAATGCGGCATCCGTCTCGTCGGTGTAGGCCTGGATGGTCGCGACGCGCAGCCGTTCGACGTCGTCGAACAGGCCCGGGGAACCGCTCTCGCGCAGCACGCGCCCGAGGATTCCGCCGAGCAGTCGCACGTCGCCGCGCATCTGCTCGGGCATCCCATGACTGGCCTCGTAGCGGCCGACGAGATCGATGGCTTCGGTGGGGGTGGGATCCTGCACGCCTCCACGGTAGTCCCGCTCGTGTTACTGGATTGTCACGGCGGGGCGGCCGCGCCGTCGCGGCTAGAATGGTCGGAGGAGTGCCGGGAAGTCTGGTCGGCCCGTCGAGTATGTCGCCGCCGGCATGCACGAGATCGACGGATGCCGCCCCTGACCCTGGAGTGTCCCGTGCACGTGCTGCGTTCCGCCCGTCTTCCCGCCCTGTTGTTGCTGCTCGCCGCGATCGCCGGCCTCGTCGTCGCGGCGACCCCCGCCGGCCCCGCCGTCATCGCCGCACGCGACGCGCATCTCGCCGTCGCCGGCATCGATCTGTCGGTGGGGCATTGGATCACCGACGGTCTGCTGGCACTGTTCTTCTTCGTCGTCGCGGTGGAGCTGCGGCACGAGCTGACCGTCGGATCGCTGCGCAGCCCCCGCGCCGTGCTCGTGCCGGCGATCGCCGCGCTCGGCGGCGTGGTCGTGCCGATCGCGCTCTACCTCGTGATCGCGAACGGCACCCCGTCGGCGTCGGGCTGGCCGATCCCGACGGCTACCGACATCGCGTTCGCGCTCGGCGTGCTCGCCGTCGTCGGCCGCGGGCTGCCGTCCGGGGTGCGGGTGTTCCTGCTGGCACTGGCGATCCTCGACGACATCGTCGGCATCGTGCTGATCGCGGTCGTGTTCACCGCGGACATCGACTTCGTGGCGCTGGCGGCCGCGCTGGCGCTGACGGTCGCCTTCGGGGCGCTGTCGCTGCTGCTGCGTGGTCGGGCCCGCGTGCCAGTCGCCGTGCTGATGGTGGTGGTGGCCATCGCGGTATGGGTGCTCGTCCACGAGTCGGGCGTGCACGCGACGATCGCGGGCGTGCTGCTGGGGCTCGCGATCGCGCCGGGTGCCGGGGCGCGTGCGCGGCACGCGCTCGAGCCGTGGGTCAACGTGATCGTGCTGCCGCTGTTCGCGTTCGCCTCCGCTCTGATGCCGATTCCGCAGGTGTCGCCGGCCGCGTTCGCGCCGGCGTTCTGGGGCACCGTGCTGGCGCTCCCGGTGGGCAAGTTCGTCGGGGTGATCGCCTTCGGGTCGCTGGCGATGGCACTGTTCTCACGAGGCTCCCGTCCACTCGCGTTCGGCGACCTCGCCGCGGCGGGGGCGCTCAGTGGCATCGGGTTCACCGTGTCCCTGCTGATGTCGGAGCTGGCGTTCGCGGGCGCGGCGGATCTGCGCGACCAGGCGATCCTCGGCGTGCTGGGCGGATCGGCGATCTCGTTGCTCGCGGCGGTGGTGCTCGTGTCGCTGCGCGCCCGGCGCTACCGTCGGGTGCGGGAGGCGGCGGCATGACGGACGACGGGATGACGCGGGCGATCGAGGCGATGCGCGCGGTGCGGGACGAGTGCGTCTGGACGCAGCAGATCGACCACCGCGACCTGGTGCCCTATCTCGTCGAGGAGTCGAGCGAGCTCGTCGACGCCGTGGAGTCCGGCACCCGCGCCGACCTGCGAGAGGAACTCGGCGACGTGCTCTGGCAGGTGCTGTTCCATGCCGAGATCGCCTCGCGGGACCCCGACGATCCGTTCGACGTGCAGGATGTGGCATCCGATCTCGCCGACAAGATGATCCGCCGGCACCCGCACGTCTTCGGCGGCGAGAGCGCCCGCACCCCCGAGGAGGTGCTCGTGCTGTGGACCGCCGCGAAGGCAGCCGAGAAGCGCGAGCGCACCAGCGTGCTCGACGGCATCCCGGCGGGCCTGCCGGCGCTCGCCCGCGCCCAGAAGGTGCTCGGCAAGGCCGCTCAGGTGGGGCTGGTGCCCGCGATGACGGATGCCGCGGCCCCGACCGACGAGGCGCAGCTGGGCGACGCGCTGCTCGCCCTCGTCGTCGCCGCCCGCGCGGCGGGTATCGATGCGGAGCGGGCGCTCCGGGAGCGGGTGCGGGGCGTGGAGTCGGCGGTGCGCGCGGCGGAGGCCGCGGCGCGCGGCGGCGACCTGGAACAATAGACCCCCGTGGCACAGGTCAACCCGCCGCGCGGCATGCGCGATTTCCTCCCTCAGGACAAGGCTCGGCGCGAGCGCGTGCTCGCCGTCATCCGCGAGCGCTACCGCGCGCACGGGTTCGACGAGATCGAGACGCCGGTGGTCGAGGACTACGACCGGCTGCACGCCGGCATCGGCGGCGACAACGAGAAGCTCGCATTCAACGTGCTCAAGCGCGGCCTCGACGCCGAGGCGATCATCGCCGCCGCCGACGACCCGGCGGCCCTCAGCGACCTCGGGCTGCGGTATGACCTGACGGTGCCGCTCGCCCGGTTCTACGCGACGCACCGCGCGGAGCTCCCGACGGTGTTCCGGTCGCTGCAGATCGCGCCGGTGTGGCGCGCGGAGCGCCCGCAGAAGGGGCGCTACCGACAGTTCGTGCAGTGCGACATCGACATCATCGGCGACGGCTCGGCGCGCGCCGAGGCCGAGCTGATGGTCGCGAGCCTCGATGCGCTCGACGCGCTCGGACTCGAGGGCGGCGTCATCCGCGTGAACGACCGGCGGGCCCTCGACGGCATGCTCGACGTGTTCGGCTTCGCCGCGGAGGAGCGACCCGGCGTCCTGATCACGATCGACAAGCTCGACAAGATCGGCATCGACGGCGTCGCCGCCGAGTTGCGCGAGCGTGGAGCGACGCCCGCGGCCGCCGACGCCTTCGAGGCGTTCGGTCGTCGGCCGACGCCCGAAGCCGACCTGCCGTTCGGTGAGGCGCAGATTCGCGCGGCCCTGCCCGAGGGTATCGATGACGCGGTGGTCGCCGGACTCGTGGCGCTCGGCGATGCGGTCGCGGCCGCCCGGGGCGGCGAGGTGCCGCTCGCGTTCGACCCGTTCCTGGTGCGAGGCATGGGCTACTACACCGGCACGATCTTCGAGCTCGCCCACCCGAGCGTCGGCTACTCGCTCGGCGGCGGCGGCCGTTATGACGGCATGATCGGCAGGTTCCTCGGCCAGAGCGTGCCGGCGGTCGGCTTCTCGATCGGCTTCGAGCGCATCGTCGACCTCGTCGCCGACGGGGTGGATGCCGCATCCCGCACGCTCGTGCTGGTGCACGACGCCGACGTTCCGGTCGGCGAGCTCGTCGCCCACAAGGCCGCGCTCATCGCGACCGGCGCCCGGGTGCGCCTCGAGCGCCGCACCAAGAACCTCACCGCACTGCTCGCGCGCTCGGCGGCCGACGGCTACGGCGAGTTCACGACGGTCTCAGCGGGTGCCGACACAGCCGCACTCGAGTTCAAGCCGCTGGCCTGAGCCGCGTTCATCCCGGGTTCACCTCGGCGAGGTGCAATCGCGGCATGAGGGGTCTGCGCACCGCCGCCGTCATCGGCGCCTCGACGCTCGTCGGAGCCGCCGCGGCGGTGTTCTCGATGCGGGAGCTGCTGCGACGTCAGGCCGCCATCGCCCGGCGACGCATCGGCAAGCCGTTGGGGGAGGACGCCCTCGACGCCGACCGTGTCTGGCGGGCGAAGCTCGACGGCGACCCGGTCGAGCTGCTCGTGCTCGGCGACTCGATCGCGGCGGGGTTGGGAGTCACCAGGCGCAAGGACACCCCCGGTGCGCGAATCTCCAAGGGCATCGCCGAGACGCTCGGGCGCCCCGTGCGCCTGGTGACCGCGGCGAAGGTCGGGTCGGAGTCGTCGGCGCTTGCGGCGCAGCTCAACGCCCTCCCCGCACGCTACGCTCCGGATGTCGCGATCATCATCGTCGGCGGCAACGACGTCACTCATCGTGTCCCCGTGACCGTCGCCGCCGCCCATCTGCGCGCCGCCGTCGAGCGTCTGCGCGAGCGGGGTGTCGCCGTCGTCGTCGGGACGTGCCCCGACCTCGGCGCGCTGCGTCCGGTGCCGCAGCCGCTGCGCTCACTCGGCTCACGGCAGTCGCGCCAGCTGGCCGACGCTCAGGCCGAGGCGGCGCTCGCCGCCGGCGCGCACGTCGTGTCGCTCCGACGTGTCGTCGGGCCCTTCTTCATCTCGCAGCCCGACGAGATGTTCAGCCTCGACCGGTTCCACCCGAGCGCGCTCGGCTACCGGCGCACCGCCGACGCGCTGCTGCCGTCGGTGCTGCTCGCCCTGGGAGGCGACGGGCCCGTGCCCGACGGGCACGCGGTGCCTGCGGCATCCGCTCTCGCCCTCTGAGGGGCCGCGGCGACCCGCACGCACGCAGCGGGCTATCCCGCGCTGCGTGCCCGGTCGATGCGCAGGCGGATGCCGCGTGCCGCGAGTCCGATCGCGAGCACGACGGCGCCGGCGACGACGGAGGCCCACGGGAGGGAGGCGGCGAGCACGAGGCATCCGATCGCCCCGATGATCTGGAGTGCACGGGGGTACCGGCGGGCGTCGCCGTGCTGACGGAACGCCGCGAGGTTGGCGACGAGGTAGTACAGCAGCACGCCGAACGAGGAGAATCCGATCGCGCCGCGAAGGTCCACCAGCGCGACCGCGCCGATCACGACTACACCGACGGCGAGCTCGGCCCGGTAGGGCACACGGTGGCGCGCGCCGATCGCGGCGAGTGCGGCGGGGAGGTCCCGCTCGCGGGCCATGGCGAGCGTCGTGCGGCCGATCCCCGCGACCAGTGCGAGCAGCGCACCGAGGGACGCCGCCGCCGCCGAGACTCGCACCACCGGGTTCGCCCACGTCCATCCGGCGGCGTGCGCGACGTCGGCGAGCGGCGCACTCGACGCCGCCGTCGCGGACGCTCCCAGCACCACCACGGTGAGCGTGCCGACGATCGCGTAGACGATGAGGGCCGCCGCGAAGGCGATCGTGATCGCCCGCGGGATCGTGCGGGTGGGATCCCGCACCTCCTCGCCCATTGTGGCAATGCGCGCGTACCCTGCGAAGGCGAAGAACAGCAGGCCGGCCGACTGCAGCACCCCGTAGGCGTCGACCGGGGCCGCGCTGCCGAGGCCCGCCCAGGTCGACGATGAGCTCGCGCCGGCGGCCGTGACGACGGCGAGTCCGAGGAGCGAGACGACGACGATCGCCTTGGTGAGCGCGGCGGTGCGGGTCACGCCGAGCAGGTTGACGCCGACGAGCACGGCGACAGCCACGACCGCGACCGGGCGCTCCCATCCCGCAGGCGCTGCATACGCGGCGAACGTGATGGCCATCGCGGCCGCGCTCGCGAGCTTGCCGATGACGAAGCACCACCCGGCGGCGAATCCCCACCACTCACCGAGCTCGGCGCGCCCGTAGGCGTAGGTGCCGCCCGAGGTCGGATACGTCGCCGCGAGCTGGGCGGACGAGGTGGCGTTGCCGTACGCCACGACGGCCGCGAGCGCGAGGCCGGCGAGCAGCCACGGGCCGGCGGCAGCCGCGGCCGGCGCCCAGACCGAGAACACGCCGGCGCCGATCATCGACCCGAGGCCGATCGCGACGGCATCGCCGAGGCCGAGCCGGCGGGCGAGGGAGGGCGAGGTCACGCGCGAATCGTAGTCGGCGGGCGTGAACGCTCCGGTGCCCCGACGCGCGGACGCCGCGCGACCGGTCGTCGCCCCTGGCGGCATCGGCTCGCCCGGCGGTCAGCCCACCGCGACCCGGTCGCGGCGCTTCTCGCGCACATAGACCTCGCGACGCACCCTCGCGACGATGTCGCCCGTGGCATCCGTGATCTCCGTCTCGAACCACTCGAGCACCTTCGCGCCGCCGCGGGCGCGCTCGCGCAGCTCTTCGGCCCTCTCCCGCGGCACCTCGAACCGGGCCGTGAGCACGCCGCGGCCGGGCTTGACGAACTCGATCTCGCCGCGCGTGTCCCACACGACGTAGTCGCGGCCGAGCTGATGCATGACGAGCATGAAGTAGTACGGATCGGTCATGGCCGACATGGCACCGCCGAACGCGACGCCGACGATGTTGCGGGTGAGCAGCGTCACCCGCAATTGCACGACGCAGTGCGTGAAGTCGGGGGCGATCTCGCGCACGCGGATGCCGTTGCAGAGATTCGGGATCCACAGGCTCATGCCGATCGCGAGCTGCCGGGGGGAGTAGGCCACGGATCGAGTGTGGCCTTCGCCACTCGTTCCTGACAATCCGTTATCGATGATCGACAACGAGCGGGCCGCGGGCGCCGCCGAACGCCAGAATCGAGGGAGCCGCGATCGGCGGCCGAAGGGGGGCGGGTCACATGGCCGAGGCATCGCAGCGACGGGTGGTCAGGTCGTACGTCCTGGTGGGCGCCGTGCTGCCGGGTGTGCTGTGGCTCGCGAATGTCGTGCTGCAGCTGGTCGCGCTGCCGCACCTGCCCGCGACGGTCGCGACCCATTGGGATGCCTCGGGCGCGCCGAACGCGTACGGACCGCCGTGGGTGCTGGCTCTCGTGACCGGCCTCATCGGACTCGTCGTTCCCGGAACCCTGTTCGCCGTGTCGCTGCCCGGGCTCCTCCGCGGCCACCGGGGACTCGTTTTCCGCCTGTTGGGGGCGATCGGCCTCGGGGTCGCCGGCATCCTGACCGCCGCGGGTATTAGCTCGACACTCGCGAACCTCCGTGCGGCCGATGGGGGCAGCGCGCACGCGGGCGGGTCGTGGTGGGTGCTGCTCGCCGGTCTCGCGCTCGGTCTGATCGGTTGGTTCGCGCAGCCGTCGCAGGGCGGGCTCCCGTTCTCCGCACCGATCGCGCCGACGTCGCCCGCCGCGCCCGTGGGTGAGACCGCCTCCGGTGCCCTCCCGCGCGCGTGGACGGCCACGACCGCGCTTCCTCGCGGAGCGGTCGTGCCGATCGTCGCGGCGCTGCTGCTGGTCGGACTCATCACCGTCGACGCGTGGTTCACCGGCGGCGGTGGCGCCGTCGCGTGGATCACGACGATCGCGTTCGTGCTCCTGCTGGTCGCCTCGGCGACGCTCGCGGCCTACCACGTGCGGGTCGACGCCGGCGGATTCATCGTGGTCTCGGCCCTCGGCCTGCCGCGCTTCCGCATCCCGCTCGACGACATCGCCCGTGTGCGCACGGTGCAGGTCGAGCCGCTGCGGGACTTCGGCGGCTGGGGGCTGCGCGGACTCCCGGGACGCCTGGGCGTCGTGCCGCGACGAGGCGACGGCATCGAGGTCACGCGCCTCGACGGCCGCCGCCTGACCGTCACCGCGCCCGACGCTTCAACCGGTGCAGCCGTGCTCACCTCGCTCGTCGCGGAGCGCCGCGCGGCGTCCTGACCCCGCCTCCCGACGTCGCCGCGATGCGGGCGACCCGCCCGCCGCCCTTGACGCTCGCCGCGCCGCCCGGGAGGCTGTCGCCATGACCGACGACGCCCTCCCGACCCCCGCGGTGTGGCGCCGGGTCGACACCTACCTCGCGGAGACCCTTGTGGGTCACGACGCCGCCCTCGAGGCGGCCGTGCACGAGCAGGATGCCGCCGGTCTCCCCGCGATCGAGGTCGCGCCGCTGAACGGCAAGCTGCTGCACCTGCTCGCGCGAGCGATCGGCGCCCGGCGGGTGCTGGAGATCGGCACGCTCGGCGGCTACTCCACGATCTGGCTGGCACGCGCGGTCGGTGATGGCGGCGAGGTGGTGACGATCGAAGCGGAGCCCGCGCACGCGGCCGTCGCCCGCGGCAACCTCGACCGTGCCGGCGTGGGGGAGCGGGTGCGCATCGAGATCGGCCGCGGGGCCGACGTGCTCCCCGGTCTCGAGCCGGGGTTCGACCTCGTCTTCATCGACGCCGACAAGCAGTCCAACGCGCTCTATCTCGACCATGCTGCGCGGCTCTCCCGCCCGGGCGCCCTCGTGATCGTCGACAACGTCGTGCGTTCCGGTCGTCTCGTCACCACCGACGAATCCGACGAGCAGGCCGAGGGGGTTCGCCGGGGGCTCGCGCTCCTCGCCGCCGACCCACGATTCGAGGCGACAGCGCTCCAGACCCTCGACGCGAAGGGATGGGACGGCATCGCCGTGGCGATCGTGACGGATGCCGCATCCCGCTCGGGTTCGTGACGCGCCGGTGGCGGCGGCATCCGTCGTCACTAGAGTGGTGGAGGACCGATGACGCTCCGCATGCACCTGTTCCCGGAATGGGAACTCTTGATTGAACCAGGGAGTCCTCAGTGGCACTGATCGAGGCTGTAGGCGCGCGCGAGATTCTTGACTCGCGCGGAAACCCGACCGTCGAAGTGGAGGTGCTCCTCGACGACGGCATCGTCCAGCGGGCGGCCGTCCCCTCCGGTGCGTCGACCGGCGCGTTCGAGGCGTACGAGCTGCGCGACGGAGACAAGAGCCGATACGGCGGCAAGGGCGTGCTCAAGGCCGTCGACGCCGTCATCGACGAGCTCGGCCCCGCGATCGAGGGTGTCGAGGCGAGCGAGCAGCGCGTCATCGACGAGATCCTCATCGAGACCGACGGCACCGAGAACAAGTCGCGCACCGGCGCGAACGCGATCCTGGGCATCAGCCTCGCGGTCGCGAAGGCGGCGGCCGACTCGGCCGACCTCCCGCTGTTCCGTTACCTCGGCGGCCCGAACGCCCACGTGCTTCCCGTGCCGCTGTTCAACGTCATCAACGGCGGCTCGCACGCAGACAACGGCATCGACTTCCAGGAGTACTTCCTCGCCCCGATCGGCGCGGAGACCTACGGCGAGTCGCTGCGCTGGGGCACCGAGGTCTACCACGTCCTCAAGGGCGAGCTGAAGGCCGCAGGCTTCGCGACCGGTCTCGGCGACGAGGGCGGTTTCGCCCCTGATCTCCCCAGCAACCGCGAGGGCCTGGACTTCCTGCTGAAGGCGATCGAGAAGGCCGGCTTCACCCCGGGCGCCGACATCGCCGTGGGCCTGGATGTCGCGGCGACCGAGTTCTTCGCCGACGGCGTCTACACGGTCGAGGGCAAGCCGTGGACGGCCGCGCAGCTGACCGACTACTTCGCCGACCTCGTCGCGAACTACCCGATCGTCACGATCGAGGATGCCCTCGCCGAGGACGACTGGGACGCCTGGAAGGACCTCACCGAGGCGCTGGGCTCGAAGGTGCAGCTCGTCGGCGACGACCTGTTCGTCACCAACCCGATCCGCCTGCAGAAGGGCATCGACCTGGGCGTCGCCAACGCGTTGCTCGTGAAGGTGAACCAGATCGGCACCCTGTCCGAGACGCTCGACGCGATCTCGCTCGCCACGCAGAACGGCTACCGCTCGATGCTGTCGCACCGTTCGGGTGAGACCGAGGACACCACGATCGCCGACCTCGCTGTCGCCGTCAACGCGGGTCAGATCAAGACCGGCGCGCCCGCCCGCAGCGAGCGCGTCGCGAAATACAATCAGCTTCTGCGCATCGAGGAAGAGCTCGGCGACGCGGCGGTCTTCGCCGGTCGCGGTGCCTTCCCCCGCTTCAAGGGCTGAGCGCAGCTGATCTACCGGAAGGGGGAGTCGTGGCCAAGAGACCGACTCCCCCTTCCGCATCTCCGGAGGAGACCCCGCGGGCTCGGCGACTTGCCGCACGCGATTGGCTCGGCGGCATCCGCCTGTCGGGCTTCATGGTGATCATGCTGGGCCTGGTGGTGCTGGCCGTCGGAGTTCTCGTGCCCACGGTCGGCACCTACCTCGCCCAGCAGCAGAAGCTCTCCGCCGCCCGTGCCGCGGTGCAGCTCACCCAGCAGCAGATCGATGCGCTCCAGGCCGAGAGCGACCGCCTCGGCGACCCGGCGTACATCGCCACGCAGGCGCGTGAACGGCTCTACTACGTGACACCGGGTCAGGTGCTCTATCTGGTCGACAACGATCTTCCCGCCGACCAGCAGCCGCGCGACGCGGCTCCCGTGAGCGCGCAGCTCACGCAGACCCGCAACGACTGGATGTCGGGATTCGTGCGATCGCTGGCCGCCGCCGGGGCCGCCGTGACGGCCACGGCGCCGACCGACGGATCCACGCCGAGCCCCACCTCGGACGCCACACCGAGTCCGTGACGCCCGGCGTCTACCGAGTCGCGCCCCGGTAGCCTTTCGGGGTGACGACGCCGCCCTACCCTGCCGTGACCGACGCCGAGCTGGCCGTGCTGCGCGCCCAGCTCGGACGCCCCGCGCGAGGGGTGCTCGGCATCGCGGCGCGCTGCATCTGCGGCAACCCCACGGTCGTCGCCACGGCGCCCCGGCTCGACGACGGGTCGCCCTTCCCGACGTTCTACTACCTGACCCATCCGGCCGCGACGGCGGCCATGTCGACCCTCGAGGCCGAGCACGTCATGCCCGAGCTTGCGGGGCTGCTCGACGACGCGGATGTCGCGGACGCCTACCGCGCCGCGCACACCAGCTACCTCGCCGATCGCGCCGCGTACGGCGAGGTGGACGAGATCGCCGGTATCTCCGCCGGCGGCATGCCGACCCGCGTCAAGTGTCTGCATGCACTGGCCGGCCACGCTCTCGCGGCAGGGCCCGGCGTCAATCCGATCGGCGACGCGGCGCTGGCCCGGTCGACCTGGTCGCCTTCGCGCTGCGTCTGCGCCGATCCCGGGGCCGCCCGGGGCGAGGCGGCCTGATGCGTGCTCGCCGGGTCGTCGTGGCCGCCGTGCTCATCGCCGGTGGGTTCGTCGTCGCCCCGGCGGCCGCCGGCATCCCCGCCGTCGCGGCCTCGGGCGCGCAGCCGGCGTCGACCGGCATGGCGAACGCAGCGACCGAGGACGCGGCCCGGGCGGCGGAGTACTGGCTCACCGACTACGGAATCGAGCAGGCCTGGCAGACGACACAGGGCGCGGGCGTGAAGATCGCGATCATCGACACCGGTATCGGTGCCGCGCCGCAGCTCAACGCCGCGGTCGTCGGCGGCGCCGATTTCTCGGGCGAGGGATCGGCGAGCGGCCGCACGCCGGTCGGCTCGAGCGACACCGGTCACGGCAGCTGGGTGGCCTCCCTCGCAGCGGCCCGCCCGCTGTCGGACGGCACCGGCATGATCGGCGTCGCTCCGCAGGCACAGCTGCTGTCGGCATCCATCTCGTTCGGCAGCGAGGTGAAGGTGCCGTTCGTGACCCAGGTGGCCTCGGCCATGAAGTGGGCCGTCGACAACGGCGCGAAGGTGATCAACCTGTCGTTCACGACCAACACGCTCGACTGGGATCCGTCGTGGGACACGGCCTTCCAGTACGCGTTCTCGCACGATGTCGTCGTCGTGGTCGCCGCCGGCAACCGGGGAAGCGGGACGACCCGCGTCGGCGCGCCGGCGACGATACCCGGTGTCTTGACGGTCGCCGGGGTCACTCCGTCGGGCCAGGCGAGTCAGGAGGCCTCCACCCAGGGGATCACCATCGGCGTCGCCGCGCCCAGTGAACAGCTTCTCGGGGTCTCGCCCGGCGGGTCGCTGGTGCGGTGGAACGGCACGAGCGGCGCCGCCCCGATCGTCGCGGGCATCGTCGCGCTCGTGCGCGCCGCGCACCCCGACCTCGACGCGGCGAACGTCATCAACCGCATCATCGCCACCGCGACCGCCCCGCCCGGCGTTTCGCTCGGCACGGTGCCCAACGCGCTCTACGGGTACGGGCTCGTCAACGCCGCCGCGGCCGTGTCCGCCGACGTGCCCACGGTGACCGCGAACCCGATGGGATCGCTCTCCGACTGGATCACGCTGCACCGTCGCGCGAACGCGTCGCCGGCGCCGGAGGACTCCGCCACACCGGTCGCGCTGCCGGCGCTCCCACCGGCCGACGCCGCCACCCCGCGCGGGTCCCTGCTGCTGCCCTCGCGGGACACGCTGCTGTACGGCTCGCTGCCGCTTCTGGGGGTGACCGTCGCGACTATACTGGTGGCGCTCGGCGTCACCGCTGCTGTCCGACGCATCCGATCGGCGCGTGACTCCCGCACGCCGAGCATCAATTCGCCAAGGAGTTCCGTTCACCGTGACTAACACCGTGCCCAGGATCTTGATCGTCGGAGGCGGCTACGCCGGCTTCTACACCGCGTGGAAGCTCGAGAAGCACCTCCGCAAGGGTGAGGCTCAGGTCACCGTCGTCGACCCGCTTCCCTACATGACCTACCTGCCGTTCCTCCCCGAGGTCGCGGCCGGGTCGATCGAGGCGCGTCACGCGGTGGTCGCCCTGCGTCGCCACCTGGCGTCGACCGAGGTCGTCACCGCCCGAGTGACGAAGATCGATCACGCCCACAAGGTCGCCACCATCACCCCGTCCGAGGGCGAGGCGTGGGAGCTCGAGTACGACCAGATCGTCGTCACCGCGGGCTCGGTCTCGCGCACCTTCCCGATCCCGGGCATCGCCGACAACGCGATCGGCATGAAGGCGATCGAGGAGGCCGTCTGGGTTCGTGACAAGCTCCTCTCGAACTTCGACAAGGCCGCAGCGCTGCCGCCCGGACCCGAGCGGGAGCGTCTGCTCACCGTCGTCGTGGTCGGTGGCGGATTCGCCGGCATCGAGACCTTCGCCGAGCTGCGCAACTTCGCGTCGTCGCTGCTGAAGAAGTACCCGCAGCTGACGTTCGACGAGACGCACTTCCACCTCATCGAGGCGATGGGCCGCATCATGCCCGAGGTGTCGCTGAAGACGAGCGAGTGGGTTCTGAAGGACCTCGCGAAGCGCGGTGCGTACGTGCACCTCGACACCCAGGTCACCGGGGCCGTCGACGGCAACGTCGAGCTCTCGACCGGCGAGGTCATCTCGACCGACATCATCGTCTGGACCGCGGGCGTCATGGCCAACCCGCAGGTCGTCAAGGGCAGCGACCTGCCCAGCGAGCAGCGCGGACGCATCACGACGCAGGGCGACCTGCGCGTGATCGACGCCGACGGCAACGTCGTCGAGGGCGCGTGGGCGGCGGGCGACGTCGCGGCGGTGCCCGATCTCACCGGTGGCGGTGTCGGCGGCTTCTGCGTGCCGAACGCCCAGCACGCGGTGCGTCAGGCCAAGCAGCTCGCGAAGAACCTCACCGCGGTGCTGCGCGGCGAGCTGCCGAAGGACTACATCCACAAGAACCTGGGCGCCGTGGCCGGTCTCGGCCTCTACAACGGTGTCTTCCAGTCGGGCAACATCGCCCTCAAGGGCTTCCTCGCCTGGGGTGCGCACCGCGGCTACCACGGTCTCGCGATGCCGTCGTGGGAGCGCAAGTGGCGCGTGCTGTGGGGCTGGTGGAACAACTTCTGGCTCGGTCGCGACGTCGTGAACCTCGAGGCCGTGCAGACGCCGCGCCGCTTCTTCGACGAGTTCGCGTCTCGCCCGCGTCCGCCGCAGCCGGCTGAGGCGCCCGCGAAGCCGGCCGCCGAGAAGGCGCCGGTCGCCGAGAAGGCCGCCGCCGCGAAGTAGGCGCACGTCTCACGGAACGCCGCGACATCTTCGGATGCCGCGGCGTTCCGCATTCTTCGGATACTCCCGGCCGCACCGCTGGCGGGGTGCGCGTGCCGTATGCCACACTGGGCTTCCCGCCGCGGGGCACAGGTGCCTCGGGTCCGGCGGCTGCGCCCGAGGAGGCCCGAGTGACCAAGGTGCACATCCGCGACTTCCACGGCGACGATCTCGACCAGCTCGTGCGGTTGTGGGGCCACGTGACGGGCGAAGGTGCAACGCCGATCTACTCGCTCGCCGAGGTCGTGGCCTCCTGTCAGGCCGACCACGCGGTGGTCGCGGTGCGCGGTGACGACATCGTCGGGGCCGCTGTCGGCCGTGCCGCCCACGCGCAGGGATGGGTGGTGTTCTTCGGAGTGCGCGAGACGGATGCCGCGGGCGAGATCAGCGGCGCCCTGCTCGATGCGCTCGAGCGCCGGATGGCGCCGCTCGGGCTCGGCACACTGTCGGTGCTGGTGCCGGAGGGGCAGCGGGTCGAGCCGTTCACGCAGAACTCCTTCGTCGTGCATCGAGCGGTGCGCTACCTGGAGCGTCAGCTCCCCGTGCAGCGCCGCGAGCTCGACGTGCTGAAGGAGCTGGGTGGTCGCATTCTGCCGCGCCACCTCTGGAACGCGGTCGCGGGCATGACGACGGAGAAGACGATCCTCGAGGAGCGGCTCGTGACGCCGCTCGCGCAGCCGGAGCTCGCCGAGCGCTTCGGGGTGGTGCCGCCGCGGGCGGTGATGCTGTTCGGGCCGCCCGGCACCGGCAAGACGACCTTCGCGCGGGCCGTGGCATCCCGTCTCGACTGGCCGTTCGTCGAAGTCTTCCCCTCGCGGCTCGGCGACAGCGCGCGGGGGATGGCCGGCGCCCTGCGTGCCACGTTCGAGGCGATCGACCAGCTCGAGCACGCGGTCGTCTTCATCGATGAGGTCGAGGAGATCGCGGCTCATCGGGGCGGCACGCCGCCCTCGCCCACGCAGGGGGTCACGAACGAGCTGCTGAAGCTCGTCGCGGAGTTCCGTGAGCGGGACGGCCGGCTGCTCATCTGTGCGACGAACTTCATCCGCGCACTCGACGCCGCGTTCCTGCGGCACGGACGCTTCGACTACGTGCTGCCGATCGGCCTGCCCGACGCGGAGGCGCGCCGCGCGATCTGGGGTCGGTACATCCCTGTCGACGTCGCGGGCGACGTGGATGTCTCGGCTCTCGTCGACGCCAGCGACGGACTCACCCCCGCCGACATCGAGTACGCCGCGCGGCGCGCATCGCAGGAGGCTCTTGCGCGCGCCCTCGCCTCCGGCGACACGGGCGACGCGGTCGGCACGGACGACTACCTGCGGGCGCTCGGCGGCACCCGCGCCACGGTCTCGCGCGAGGTGACGACCGAGTTCGAGGAGGACATCGTCGCGCTCGCCCGCCTCTGACGGCGCGTGTCGCTGTCCTAGGGTGGGGGCGGGCCCCCGTAGCCCAATGGCAGAGGCAGGCGACTTAAAATCGCTTCAGTCTGGGTTCGAGTCCCAGCGGGGGCACACCCCACCGTGCTCCGGCATCGGGGGCGCCGGGTCGTCGCTGCCCGCCGATCGGCAGTCGACGGATGCCGCGCCCCGCCGCTCAGCTCGGGGTGCGCCCGAGTCGCGGCACGGCGAACCAGATGACGGCCACCGCCACGAGGGTCACCCCGAGGGCGACGGCGCCGGCGGGCAGCCCCGCCGTCACGCCGAACAGGAACGCGGCGACCCCCGCGACGAGCAGCGAGACGACCGCGAGGGTGGCGAGCAGGAAGACGTTGCCGATCACGACGAGCCGCGCCTTCTCGTGATGGCGGAAGAGGCGGCGGTGCATGATGATCGGCGTGAGACCCAGCAGCGTGGCGACGCCCGCGAGGGTCACCAGGCACAGGTAGAACGTGCGGGCGAACGCGTCGAGCGTCTGGAACATCGGCTGGAACGCGACCGCGAGCAGGAAGCCGGTGAGGATCTGCGTGCCGGTCTGCGTGGCGCGCAGCTCCTGCAGGATGTCGGTCCAGTTGCGATCGGACTTCTCGGTGGCCGTCTCGAACCGGCCGTCGCCCGGAACGGCGTCGTCGGCGTCGCTCACTCCGTGCCGGCTCTCGATGCGCTGCGGCGCGCCCTCATCAGTGCTCACGTGCACAGCGTAGGCACGACGCACCCGCACGGCACGCACGTCACGGTGCGCGTCGCCGCGGCCTAGGCTGAGCGCATGCGGCCACCGGCGACGAGGAGCAGGGCACGATGACGATCGATCTGCTCGCGGCGCCCGCCGGGGAGCCGTGGCGTGAGCCCGCGGCCTATTGGCCCTCGCTCACCGCCGCCACCGCCGACCGCTCCGCCCCCGTCGCCGTGCTCGGGCTCGAAGCGCTGCGCTACAACGCGCTCGACATGATCGCGCGCGCCGGCGGTATGCCGATCCGCGTCGCCAGCAAGTCCCTGCGTGTGCGCGAGGCGCTCGATGCGCTCCTCGCCCTACCGGGCTATCGCGGCATCCTCGCGTTCACTCTCGCCGAGGCGCTGTGGCTCGCCGACACCCACGACGACGTCGTCGTCGGATACCCGACCGCCGATCGGGCGGCGCTCGCCGCGCTCGTCGCCTCGGAGGCGGCATCCGCGCGCGTGACGCTCATGGTCGACGGCCCGGCCCAGCTCGACCTGGTCGACGCGGTCGCATCTCCCGCGACGCGACCCGAGGTGCGGGTGGCGATCGACGCGGATGCCTCGTGGCGCAGCCGCGCACTCGGGCACATCGGGGTGCGGCGCTCGCCGCTGCACGACGCCGACGACGTCGCCCGGTTCGCCCGGCACATCGCGGCGCGACCCGGCTTCCGCCTGACCGGAGTCATGATGTACGAGGCGCAGATCGCCGGCCAGCCCGACGCCGAGGGGCCGTCGGACCCCGTGATCCGCTGGATGCAGCGCTCCTCGGGAGACGAGCTGCGCGAACGGCGGCAGGCCATCGTGGCGGCGGTCACGCGCGTCGCGCCGCTCGAGTTCGTCAACGGCGGCGGCACCGGGTCGCTGGAGTACACGTCATCGGATGCCGCGGTCACCGAGCTCACCGCCGGCAGCGGCCTGTTCGCGGGGCATCTGTTCTCGCGCTACCGCGCGTTCGACCCGGCGCCGGCGGCATCCTTCGCCCTCGACGTGGTCCGTCGGCCGACCGACGACATCGCGACGCTGCTCGGCGGCGGCTGGGTCGCCTCGGGCCCGCCGGTCGCGTCGCGGCAGCCCGCGCCGGTGTGGCCGGAAGGACTGCGCACCCTCGGTCGCGAGGGCACCGGCGAGGTGCAGACCCCGGTGCAGGGGCCGGCGGCGCGCACGCTGCGGGTGGGCGACCGGGTGTGGTTCCGGCACGCGAAGAGCGGTGAGCTGTCGGAGCGCGTCGAACGATTCGCGATCGTGGCGGCGGGAGCCGTCGTGGGGGAGGCCGCGACCTACCGCGGTGAGGGAAAGGCGTTCCTGTGACACGACCCGGCGGCACCTGGACGAACTGGGGGCGCACCGAGAGCGTGCGCCCGGCGCGGGTCGAGTACCCCGCGACGCCCGACGCCGTACGCCGCTCGGTGCTCGCCGCCCGCACACGCGGCCTGCCGGTGAAGGCCGTCGGTGCCGGGCACAGCTTCAGCGGCATCGCCGTCGCGCCCGGCGTGCTGCTCGACCTCAGCGACCTCACCGGGCTCGTGCGGGTCGACCGCGAGCGGCGGCTCGCGACCTTCCGCGCCGGCACCCGCCTGCACCGCATCCCGAAGCTGCTCGCGCCCTACGGCCTCGCCATGGCGAACCTCGGCGACATCGACCGGCAGTCGATCTCCGGGGCGATCTCCACCGGCACCCACGGCACCGGCGCCGCGTTCGGCGGCATCGCGACCCAGGTCGCGGGGGTCACGCTGGTCACCGGCGAGGGTGAGTTCCTCACCGTCGACGACACCGAGAACGCCGATCTGCTTCCGGCGGTCGCACTCGGACTCGGCGCGCTCGGCATCCTCGTCGAGGTCACCCTGCGACTCGTGCCCGCGTTCGTGCTGCACGCCGTCGAGCACCCCGAGCCGATCGACGACGTCGTGGCGACGTTCGCCGACCGGGCCGCGGCATCCGATCATGTCGAGTTCTACTGGTTCCCGCACACCGACGTGGGACTCCTGAAGACCAACACCCGCCTGCCGGAGAGCGCCGTGCGCCATCCGCTGCCCCGCGTCGCGAAGTTCCTCGACGAG
>NZ_LMPK01000038.1:27337-28393 GCF_001423825.1 Microbacterium sp. Leaf351 | reverse complement strand
TCCGCGAGATGGAGTACGCCGTGCCCGCCGAGCGCCTTGCCGAGGCATTCGACGCCGTGCGCGCGCTCATCGACGAGCGCCGGTACCGGGTGTCGTTCCCGATCGAGGTGCGGATCGCGGCATCCGACGACCTCTGGCTCTCGACGGCTTCGGGCCGCGCCACCGGCTACATCGCCGTGCACCGCTACTGGCGGGAGAACCCGGCCACCTACTTCGAACCGATCGAGGAGCTGCTGCGCACCTTCGACGGGCGTCCCCACTGGGGCAAGATGCATACGCGCACCGCCGATGACCTGCGCCCCGCCTACCCTCGGTTCGACGACTTCACGGCCCTGCGCGACCGGCTCGATCCCGATCGGGTCTTCCGCAACCGCTACCTCCGACGCGTCCTCGGGGAGTAGACCCAGAGTCTGCCGCGAGCGCATCATCACGCCCGAGGGCGCCACTAGTATGAGGGCACTACGCGAACGGAGTCGATCGAGATGGAATGGCTCATCCCGGTTCTGATCATCGTCGCCCTGCTGGTGATCGTGGGGATCTACCTGTGGGCGACCTACAACGGGCTGGTGCAGCTCGGAGTGCGCGTCGATGAGGCGTGGAGCGACATCACGGTGCAGCTGAAGAGACGCGCCGACCTGCTCCCGAACCTGATCGAGACCGTCAAGGGCTATGCGGCCCATGAGAAGGCGGTGTTCGAGAACGTCACGCAGGCGCGGGCCGAGACGATCAGCGCCTCCTCGCCCAGTGAGGCCGGCGTGGCCGAGGGGCACATGCAGCAGGCGCTGAAGTCGATCTTCGCGGTCGCCGAGGCCTACCCGCAGCTGCAGGCGAGCCAGAACTTCCTGCAGCTTCAGCAGCAGCTCGTCGACACCGAGGACAAGATCCAGGCGTCCCGCCGGTTCTACAACGGCGGCGTGCGAGAACTGAACACCAAAATCAAGGTGTTCCCGAACAACCTGTTCGCCCGCAACCTCGGCTTCACGCCGCGCGAGTTCTTCGAGGTGGTCGACGGCGCGTCGATCGCCGAGCCGCCCCGCATCCAGTTCTGATCCCGGC
>NZ_LMPK01000038.1:24325-27253 GCF_001423825.1 Microbacterium sp. Leaf351 | reverse complement strand
ACGCCGGCATCCAGTACTTCGCCGCCAGCCGTGAGGCACTCGCGCTCTCGGGTGCGTTCGAGGTCACGCGCGAGCAGGCGCCGCGGTACTACCGGCTCGTCGAGAACCTGTGCATCACGACAGGCACGCCGATGCCGACGCTCTACGTCGTCGACGACCCGGCGCCGAACGCCTTCGCCACGGGCCGCTCGCCCGACAAGGCCGCGATCACCGTGACCACCGGGCTCTTCGAGCTGATGACCGACCGTGAGCTCGAAGGCGTGCTCGCGCACGAGCTCGGCCACATCCGCAACTACGACATCCGGGTGTCGCTGCTCGTCTTCGGTCTCGTCGTCGCCGTCGGCCTCATCGCCGACATGCTCATGCGCATGGCGTTCTTCGGAAGCATGCGCCGCAACAACAGCAACAACGCGCAGGCCCAGGCGCTGTTCCTCGTGTTCGGGCTCGTCGCCGCGATCGTCGCGCCGCTGCTCGCGGCGGGCGTGCAGGCCGCGATCTCCCGTCAGCGCGAATACCTCGCCGACGCGACCAGCGCCCTCACGACCCGTGACCCCGAGGGTCTCGCATCGGCGCTTGAGAAGCTCGAGGGCGCGAGCACCGTGCTGCAGAAGCCGAACACCTCCATGGCGCATCTGTGGATCGCGAATCCGCTGCGCGGCGGAGGGATGTCGCGCCTGTTCGCGACGCATCCGCCCATCCCCGATCGGGTCGAGCGCCTGCACGAGATGGGCGGAAAGTTCTGACCAGGACGGCGCCCAGACGCACGCCCGAAGCGGAATGCACCCGACCCTAGACTGAGTCGATGGGCGCTCGCAGCCGCGGCGTCAGGTCGACGGGCCGTGCCCGAGGAGGACTCCCGCGTGAGCGAGCCGACACTTGCCGAGTTCGAGGATGCCGCAGCCACCCTGGCTCCGCTGATCGCCACCACCCCCGTGGACAGCTCGCACTTCCTCTCCGAGGTGCTCGGCGCCCCGGTGCACCTGAAGCTGGAGAACCTGCAGCGCACCGGCTCGTTCAAGATCCGCGGCGCCGCCTACCGGCTCTCCCGGTTGAGCGAGGAGGAGCGGGCCCGCGGCGTCGTCGCTGCATCGGCCGGAAACCACGCGCAGGGCGTGGCGCTCGCCGCCCAGCGCCTCGGCATCCCGGCGACGATCTTCATGCCTCTGGGCGTCCCCGTGCCCAAGCTCCTCGCCACCCGCGGCTACGGCGCCGACGTCGTGCTCGACGGGCCGACCGTCGAGACGCCGCTGCGCCTCGCCGCCGAGTTCGCCGAGCGCACCGGGGCCGTGTTCATCCACCCCTTCGACCACCTCGATGTGATCCTCGGGCAGGGCACACTCGGCCTCGAAGTATTCGACGCGGTGCCCGACGTCCGGACGGTCGTGCTCGGCATCGGCGGGGGAGGCCTCATCTCGGGTGTCGCCGCCGCCATCAAGCTGCGTGCGGCCGCCGAAGGCCGCGAGGTGCGGATCATCGGCGTGCAGGCCGAGAACTCGGCCGCCTACCCCTCGTCGATCGCGGCGGGCGAACCGCTCGAGGTCGACACGACGCCGACGATCGCCGATGGCATCGCGGTCAAGCGCCCCGGTGACATCCCCTTCGCGCTCGTGCAGCGCTACGTCGACGAGGTCGTCACCGTCAGCGACGACGACATCGCCCGGGCCATCCTCGTGCTCCTCGAGCGCGCGAAGCAGGTCGTCGAGCCCGCCGGCGCGGTCGGCGTCGCCGCCATCCTCACCGGAAAGGTGCCCGCCGACGGACCGACCGTCGCCATCCTCTCGGGCGGCAACATCGACCCGCTGCTGCTGCAGCGCGTCGTCGCGCATGGGCTCGCGGCATCCAATCGCTACACGAGCCTGCGCATCCCGCTGCCCGATCGTCCCGGCCAGCTCGCCCGCGTCTCCGAACTGCTCGCCCTCGCGGGCGCCAACGTCATCGAGGTGCTCCACACCCGCCACGGGCAGGGGCTGCTCATCAGCGAGGTCGTGCTGCAGCTCAGCGTCGAGACGCGCGGTGACGAGCACCGTGCGCTCGTGCTGCGCACGCTCGAAGAGGCCGGCTTCCAGCCCACGATCGTCGCCGACTGAGACGACGACGGGCCGGCCCCCGAGGGGACCGGCCCGTCTCACGTCGGTGCGTTCAGCCCGTGAACGTGTCGACCTTGATGATCTCGACGGCGATCTCGCGGCCGTTCGGCGCGGTGTAGGAGGTCTTCTCGCCCTCCTTGAGGCCGAGGATCGACGAACCCAGCGGGGAGACCTCGCTGTAGACGTCGAGGTCGGTGCCTCCGGCGATCTCCCGGTTGCCGAGGAGGAAGACCTCTTCGCCGCCCGCGACCAGCGCGGTGATGACCGTGCCGGGCTCCACGACGCCGTGGCTCTCGGGCGCGTCGCCCACCTTCGCGCTCTTCAACAGCGCCTGCAGCGTGCGGATGCGCGCCTCCTGCTTGCCCTGCTCGTCCTTGGCGGCGTGGTAGCCGCCGTTCTCCTTCAGGTCGCCCTCTTCGCGGGCGGCCTCGATGCGCTTGGCGATCTCCTCGCGGCCCGTCGTGGACAGGTGCTCGAGTTCGGCGACGAGGCGGTCGTACGCCTCCTGGGTCAGGAAGGTCACCTGGTTTTCCGTGGACACGGTGTCTCCTTCGTCATACGGCACGACGCCCCGGCTCCCGCCAGGGCGTCGTCATTCGATCCCGACAGGCTACGGCACCCAGCAGGTGTTGACAAAACCCGTGGTCGCGATGCCCGTCACGGGGATCTGCTCGGTGAACGCCTGCGCGTGGGTGCCCGAGGCGGGGTACTGCACGACCTTCCAGCCGACCACGCCGTGGTCGGCGTCATCGGCCTCGAGCACGCAGGCGATCGCCTTGTCGGCGGGACCGGTGATCTGGAAGGTCACGGTCACCGTGTGGTCGTCGACCAGGTGGAATGC
>NZ_LMPK01000038.1:24144-24236 GCF_001423825.1 Microbacterium sp. Leaf351 | reverse complement strand
GCGAGCGAGTGCGCCCGTAGCGCTCATCGAGCAGCTCCTGCGTCGTCATGAGGGTCACGGCTTTCGTTGATTAGGCTGGTGCTTCAAGGCTA
>NZ_LMPK01000038.1:17400-24074 GCF_001423825.1 Microbacterium sp. Leaf351 | reverse complement strand
CCCCCTCGCCGAGCGACGTCGACCCGATCCTCGTCACACCGGGACCGGCCGGATTCATCGTCGGCGGCGTTCTCGCCGTCGCCGTCTTCTTCCTCGTATGGGACATGCTGCGCCGCATCCGCCGCGGAAACTACCGCGCGCAGATCAACGAAGAACTCGACGCCGCAGAGGATGCCGCGGCATCCGGCGACGACGACGGGTCGCCCCGCGCCTGACGACGGCCGCCCGCTCAGGCGTTGAAGGCCGGACGGAGGCAGATGAGCAGGCTCGCCGCCCAGTGGCACAGGAACGCGAGCACGGTGCACACGTGGAAGATCTCGTGGAAGCCGAACGCCCCGGGCCACGGGTTCGGCCGCTTCAGCGCGTAGACGACGGCGCCGGCCGTATAGAGCAGCCCGCCGACGACGACCAGCACCATCATCGCGACGTTCGCCGCGACCAGATCGCCGATGTACATGACCGCCGCCCAGCCGAGCACTATGTAGAGCGCGACGTAGAGCCAGCGCGGCGCGTTGATCCAGAGCACGCGGAAGAGGATGCCGAGGAGCGCCCCACCCCACACCAGGGACAGCAGGAGCGTCGACTTCTGGGGAGGGAGGGCGAGGAGACCGAGCGGCGTGTACGTGCCCGCGATCAGCAGCAGGATGTTCGCGTGGTCGATGCGCTTGAGCGTCGCCTTGACGCGCGGTCCCCAGTTGAAGCGGTGGTACACGGCGGAGTTGCCGAACAGCAGCAGCGAAGTGGTCATGAAGATCGCCGCCGCCCACTTCGCGACGGTGCCGTCTGCGAGGCAGATGAGCACGATGCCGGCGGCGAGGGCCACGGGGAACGTGCCGGCGTGGATCCAGCCGCGCCAGGTGGGCTTGAGATCCGTGTGCGCGGCAACCGCTCCTGCCTCGAGGAGCGGGAGCTGAGGGACGTCTCGCGAAGAACGGCTCATCGGAACGAGACTACGGGCGTGCCCATGCCAGCCGTCGTACATGGGGTGAATACGCAGCAGAGCGATAGCGTAGGACGGTGATGTCGAGCCGAACGCAGGAGGGCCGCGGTCCGCTGTACCGCCTCTACATCAACAGTCTGCTGCGTCAGATCCCGCCTGCCCAGGTGCCGCGTCACGTCGCGATGATGATCGACGGCAACCGGCGGTGGGCGAGACAGCTCGGTTACGACTCGGCCGCACACGGGCATCGTGCCGGCGCGGCCAAGATGCGCGAGTTCCTGCGCTGGTGCGACGACGTGGGCGTCTCGGTGGCCTCGCTCTACCTGCTCTCTGTCGACAACCTCCGTAAACGGGACAGCGGAGAGCTCACCGACCTCATCGAGATCATCGGCCAGCTCGCCGACGATCTGTCCCATGAACGGGACTGGCGCGTGCAGCCCGTCGGTCGACTCGACCTCCTTCCCGACGAGCTGCAGCGCGTGCTGAGAGATGTCGCCTACCGCACCGCCGCGCACACGGGCATGCACGTCAACCTCGCGATCGGGTACGGCGGACGCGGCGAGATCGTCGACGCGGTGCGCAGCATCATCACCCAGCACGACGAGCGTGGCGGAACCCTCGAGGAGCTCGCCGCGAGCCTCACGCCCGAGCAGATCGCCGAGCATCTCTACACCGGAGGGCAGCCCGATCCCGACCTGGTCATCCGTACCTCGGGGGAGCAGCGCCTCAGCGACTTCCTGCTCTGGCAGAGCGCCCACAGCGAGTTCTACTTCGTGGAGGCGCTCGGCCCCGACCTGCGCGAGGTCGACTTCCTGCGCGCCATCCGCGACTTCGCCTCACGTGATCGCCGTTTCGGCGGCTGATCAGGTACTTCTCGCGCGTATCACGACGGACGCGGGCTGTTCACGAAGCGGTAACGCGAGACACGCCGCGTCGAATGCGGGTGATGCAGCCGTTGGTCGTAGGTTGTGCTCATCGGGCAAGGCGCCCGGTCGAGTCGGCCACCTGGATCGCGACTCGTGGCCCAACGGTCGACTCGCGAGTCACCGGGACACGTCCCGGGTCGGGAGCGGTTGTGACCACACGAGCACCACGCCAGCAGNNNNCCTCCGTCCTGCTGAGCGATCCACGCGCGTTCTTCCGGTTCGCGGAGCACTCCGTCGTGATCCCCGTCGTGGTGATCACCGAACTCGAAGGGAAGCGGCACGATCCCGAACTCGGCTACTTCGCCCGGCAGGCTCTTCGCCACCTCGACGAGTTGCGCGTCGAGCACGGCAGACTCGACTTCCCGGTCCCGGTCGGCGAGGGCGGAACGCTCCGCGTGGAGCTGAACAACACTGATCCGACGGTGCTCCCCTCGGGCCTGCGCCTGGGAGACAACGATTCGCGCATCCTCGCTGTCGCGCTGAACCTCATGTCCGAGGGTCACGACGTGACCGTGGTCTCCAAAGACCTCCCGATGCGCGTGAAGGCGTCCTCCCTCGGCATCATCGCCGAGGAGTACCTGGCCGAGCAGGCCGTGGACTCGGGCTGGACGGGGATCGCCTCGGTGAATCTCACGGGCGATGAGATGAGCGACCTCTACGAGACGGAGATCGCGGTGAGCGAGGATGCCGCAGGCCTCCCCGTCAACACCGGTCTCATCATCCACTCCGAGCGGGGCTCGGCACTCGGCCGGGTTTCGGGTGACGGCTCGTTCCGCCTCGTGCGTGGCGATCGCGATGTCTTCGGCCTCCACGGTCGCTCCGCCGAGCAGCGCATCGCGATCGACCTGCTCACCGACCCCGGCGTCGGCATCGTGTCCCTCGGTGGGCGCGCCGGCACCGGCAAGTCGGCGCTCGCCCTCTGCGCGGGTCTCGAGGCAGTGCTCGAACGGCAGCAGCAGCGCAAGATCATCGTGTTCCGGCCGCTGTTCGCGGTCGGTGGCCAGGAGCTCGGCTACCTTCCCGGTGACCAGGCCGAGAAGATGAACCCCTGGAGTCAGGCGGTGTTCGACACGCTGGGCTCGGTGGTCTCTTCCAACGTGCTCGAGGAGGTCACCGAGCGCGGCATCCTCGAGGTCCTCCCGCTCACCCACATCCGCGGTCGCTCGCTGCACGACGCGTTCGTGATCGTCGACGAGGCGCAGTCGCTCGAGCGCAACGTGCTTCTGACCGTGCTCAGCCGCATGGGGCAGAACTCCCGCGTCGTGCTCACCCACGACGTCGCCCAGCGTGACAATCTGCGCGTCGGACGGCACGACGGCGTGGCCTCGGTGATCGAGACGCTCAAGGGGCACGAGCTGTTCGGTCACGTCACGCTCCAGCGCAGCGAGCGGTCGGCGATCGCGGCCCTCGTGACCGATCTGCTCGAGGCCGGCGAACTGTCCTGAGGCATCTCGAGCGCCCCCCTGAAAGATGAGAACACTCTCATCTGGAAAGGGGGGCGTTCGGCGCCTGGACGCGTCAGGATGGATGCAGCGGCGACGAGGTTCGCCTGCCGCATCGGATCGGCTCCCCCCACCCCCCCCATGTCGATCCGGTGGATAACTGAGTGATCGCGACGGACCCCCCGGTTGTCGCGACCGAGGATCGGACGGTTCGGGTTCCGAGTCTCCTCGTCAGCCCCCGGTGCCCCCACACCGGGGGCTTCTCTCATGAGGGGTCAGTCCCACCGATAGCCGGCTCCGCGCACCGTCGTGATGCGATCGGCGCCGAGCTTGCTGCGGAGGTAACGAACGTAGACATCGACCACGTTCGAGCCGGGATCGAAGTCGAGACCCCAGACCTTGCTCAGCAGATACTCGCGGCTCAGCACCTGGCCGGGGTGCCGGAGGAACTGCTCGGCGAGCGCGAACTCCCGCGCTGACAGATCGAACTCCCGTCCGTCGACGGCGGCCCGTCGGGTCATGACGTCGAGGGCGACCTCCCCGCGCACGATCGTCACGGGCGTCGTGGGCGTGGTGTTCTCGCGCAACCGAGAGCGCACCCGAGCCAGCAGCTCCTCGAACGTGAAGGGCTTCGCGACGTAGTCGTTCGCGCCGGCATCCAGCCCATCCACCGTGTCGCGTGTCGACGTGCGGGCGGTCAGCATGATGATCGGCACGGAGGAGCCCTGCCCGCGCACCTGACGCAGGACCTCGAAGCCGTCGATGCCGGGGAGTCCGACGTCGAGGAGGACGAGATCGATGTCGGGGGAGAGCGCACGTTCCGCGCCGTCGAAGCCGTTGTCCACGATCTCCGTCTCGTAGCCGGCGGTCTCCAATCCCCGCTGCACGAAGGTCGCGATACGGGGTTCGTCTTCGACGATGAGGATGCGGGTCATTCGGAGGCCTTCCGCTGGTGCAGCACGTCTTCGGCGCGCACCGGAGTCGGCAGCGCGGGGGCACTGCGGTGCAGGGGGAGTTCGATCGTGAGCGTGGCGCCGCCGCCCGGCGTCTCCGTCACGACGCAGGAACCGCCGTGAGCCCGGGCGATCGCGTCGACGATCGCGAGGCCCAGGCCCGAACCGTTCACGCCGCGCCCCGCCTGCGCCCTGTCGAACCGTCGGAACACGCGCCGCCGGTCCGCGGGTGCGATGCCGGGTCCGTGATCGCGCACCCACAGCCGAGCGACGTCGTCCACGACCGCGCTGCCGATCTCGATCGTGCTGCCCGCGGGTGCGTACTTCGCCGCATTGTCGGCCAGCTGCAGCCATGCCTGGCGCAGACGCGCGTCGTCGCCCACGACGACGCCCGAGCCTCGGTCGGTGACGACCCAGAGATGATCGGGGATGGCCGTGACGAGCCCGCCGACCCGAAGGGTCAGATCGAACACGTCGATGTCCTGGCGCTGGAACTGGTCGCTGTCCTCCGCGGACGCGAGGAGGTCGATGTCATCGACGAGCTGGGTCATGCGGTCGAGCTCGGACAGGCCGAGCTGACGGACGCCCTCGACATCGACGGGGTCGCGCGGATTCATCATCTCGAGATGGCCGCGCATGATCGTCAGGGGTGTCTTCAGTTCGTGCCTGACGTCGTCGAGCAGTTGCCGCTGGGTGTCGACGGAGGCCTCGAGACGGTCGAACATAGAATTCACCGTGCGCGTGAAGTCGGCGATCTCGTCATCGCCGTCGGTCTCGACCCGGTCGCCGAAGTGGCCGAGTGTCACGGCTTCCGCGGTCTCCTGGAGTCGACGCAACGGTGCGAGCAGTCGTCCGGTCAGGAACCAGCTCATGAGCGCGACGGCGGCGAGCACTGCGACTCCGGCGATCGCGTAGCTGATCACCGAGGCGCGGAACGGCAGCAGCTCGGCGTCGAGCCCGACGATCCGCACGTAGGCGCCGGTGCGCCCGTCGCCCGGCACCGAGACCGGCTGCACGATGTAGCGCACGGTGCCGGCATCGGCGGTCGTGACCGTGCCCAGCACGGTGTGCCCGTCGGCACCCGGTTGGGCGAGGGCGGCGGAGACGATCTCCTTCTCGTCGCCCTCACCGAACTCCGTGCCGGCGGCCGGAAACACAGCCGCCTGTCCGTCGACGATGCCGAAGACCGCCTCGTTGGGCACCGGCAGGAAGCCGGTCACGACCGACTCGAGGTACGCGGACACCGACGTAGCCGTGGCCGGTGACGGCAGGCTCTTCACCTTCTCGGTGAGCTTCGCGTCGATGCTCGCGAGCGTGCGCTCGTACTGCAGGAAGAAGCTGATGGCGCCGGTCAGCAGCAGTCCGAGCGTCGTGACGGCCACGAGAGCGCTGAGGATCCGCATGCGCGCGGACGTGACTCGCCGTGACTGCTCCACGCTCCGATTATGGCGCGACCCGCCTGCGGCCCCTCGGAAGAGGCCACAGGCGGGTCGGATGCCGCGGGGTCAGCCGGCGTGCGTCATCGAGAGCAGGTCGAGCTTCTCGTCGAGCTGCTCGAGGGTGATCTCGCCGCGCTCGACGTAGCCGAGGTCGATGACCGCCTCGCGCACCGTGATGCCCTTCTTGACCGAGTGCTTCGCGATCTTGGCGGCGGCCTCGTAGCCGATCACCTTGTTGAGGGGCGTGACGATCGACGGCGACATGCCGGCGAACGCGGCGGCACGCTCGAGGTTCGCCTCGAGGCCGTCCACCGTCTTGTCGGCGAGAACGCGGGTCGCGTTCGCGAGCAGACGGATCGACTCGAGCAGCGCCGTGCCCATGACCGGGATCGCGACGTTCAGCTCGAACGCGCCGGATGCCCCGGCCCACGCGACCGTCGCGTCGTTGCCGATGACCCGCGCGGCGACCATGAGTGTCGCCTCGGGGATGACGGGGTTGACCTTGCCGGGCATGATCGAGGAGCCGGGCTGAAGGTCGGGGATGTGCAGCTCGCCGAGGCCCGTGTTCGGGCCGGAGCCCATCCACCGCAGGTCGTTGTTGATCTTGGTGAGCGACACCGCGATGGTGCGCAGGGCGCCGGATGCCTCGACGAGGCCGTCTCGCGCGCCCTGGGCCTCGAAGTGGTCTTCGGCCTCGGTGATCGGCAGGCCGGTCTCGGCGGCGAGCAGGGCGATGACCTTCTGTGGGAAGCCGAGCGGGGTGTTGATGCCGGTGCCGACGGCCGTGCCGCCGAGGGGCACCTCGCTCACGCGGGGGAGCACGGCATCGATGCGCTCGATGCCGAGACGCACCTGGCGTGCGTAGCCGCCGAATTCCTGCCCGAGGGTGACGGGCGTGGCATCCATCAGGTGGGTGCGGCCCGACTTGACGGCGTCCTTCCAGAGCACGGCCTTCTTCTCCAGTGCCACCGCGA
>NZ_LMPK01000038.1:14334-17391 GCF_001423825.1 Microbacterium sp. Leaf351 | reverse complement strand
GGGGAACACGTCGTTCGACGACTGCGAGGCGTTGACGTGATCGTTCGGGTGCACGGGGGAGCCGAGTCGCGCCGTCGCGAGGGTGGCCAGCACCTCGTTCATGTTCATGTTCGACGAGGTGCCGGAGCCGGTCTGGTAGGTGTCGACGGGGAACTGGTCGTCGTGGGCGCCGGTGATGACGTCGTCGGCCGCCGCGGCGATCGCGTCGGCGATTCCCGCGTCGAGGGTGCCGAGCTCCTTGTTCGCGAGCGCGGCCGCCTTCTTGATGCGGGCGAGGGCGGCGATCTGCGCGGACTCGAGGCCGGTTCCCGAGATCGGGAAGTTCTCGACGGCGCGCTGCGTCTGTGCGCCGTAGAGCGCCGCGATGGGTACGCGCACCTCCCCCATGGTGTCGTGCTCGATGCGGTACTCGGTCTCGGTCACAGCGTTGTCCCTTCCCAGTGCGGTGTGTGCGGTCAGTTCGTCTCGCCGCCGACGACCACGACGGGCACGGCGGTTCCTTCGGCGAGACGGTAGTTGGCGCCGACGATCGCGAGAGTGCCGGCGGCGACGGCGGTGGAGATGAGCTCGGAGGACTGCAGCAGCGCGTGCACGGTGTTGCGCAGGTGCTCTCGGCCGACGTGCTCGGGGTCGGCGTGCGCGGCCGGAACGTGCTCGGCGCGCATCACTGTGCGCACGGCCGGCACGATGGGCGCGATCTGGTGCCAGATGTGCGTCGGCAGCTCCGGGGCGTCCTCGCCGGTGGAGTCGATCGCGGCCTGCACGGCGCCGCAGGCGTCGTGGGCGAGCACGACGATGAGGGGAACGTTGAGCGCGGCGACCGCGTACTCGAGGCTGCCGACGACGGAGTCGGAGATCACCTGGCCGGCATTGCGCACGACGAACAGGTCGCCGAGCCCTTCGTCGAAGATGATCTCCGCCGCGAGGCGCGAGTCGGCGCAGCCGAAGAGGGCGGCCCGCGGGCGCTGCGCGGCGGCGAGCTCGTGGCGGCGCTCGACATCTTGACGCGGATGCTGCGGCGCGCCCGTCACGAAGCGGGCGTTGCCCTCGAGCATCTGGTTCCAGATGGTGAGCGGAGCGGTGTCGGTCATTGCGCGGCTTCCCGGAGTGTGCGGATCTGTGCAGTGAGGTTCTGTGCGAGCTCGGCGGTCTGCGCCGCGGTCGCAGTGCCGTAGAGGAGGATCGTGTCCTTGCCCGCCGATGTCGCGAGCGCGTACGACACGTTCCCGGCCTTGCTCGGATCGGAGATGTCGTATCGCGTCCAGTCGATGCCGTCGATCGCGAGCGTTCCGTCGGAGGCGGCGCCCGACAGGGTGCGCACCACCCATCCCGAGTCGGCGTCGAACCCCTGGGCGGCACGCAGGTAGCCGGCGGAGTCCGGCACGTAGACGATCGTCCACGCGCTGACGCTGTCGCCCTCGACCTGAGCCTGGTTCACCGCCCAGCCGGTGGGGGTGGCGGGTGCGATGACCGCACGGTTCATGCTGGCCGAGAGGCTCTGCGCGAGGGCGGCCACGTCGGGCGCGGGCGTCGCGGCGAGCTGTCCGCGGGGCACGGCGAGCACGACGACCACGACGATCGCCATCGTGGCGAGCAGGGCGGCGAGGAGGTTCCGGAACGTCTTGCTCGACCGGTAGGCCCGCGACGACTCGGCCTTGCGGTCGGCGGTCTCCTGCGGGGTCTCGGGGCGGCCGAGCTCGGCGACGATGCGCTCGGTCATCAGCTCTCGTCGCCTTCGGCGGTGGACCGTGCCGCGTCGAGGCGCCGCTTGGCCCCGCGCAGCCACTCTTCGCAGCGGGCGGCGAGCGCCTCGCCGCGTTCCCACAATGCGAGGGAGTGCTCGAGAGTGGGGGCGCCCTGTTCGAGCTCCGCGACCACCCGCACCAGTTCGTCGCGCGCCTGCTCGAACGAGAGTTCGGCGACGTCAGACGGGCGCGCGTCCGAGTCGGTCATGCCCACCATCCTAATCTCCGGCGGTCGCCGCCGACGGCCCCTCGGCGAGCTCGCCCTCGCTGCGCGCGGCGAGCGAGCCGCGTCCGACGGTGACGACCAGGGCGCTCCCCGTGGGGGCGTCGGCGGCGTCGCGCAGCACGCGCCCGTCGGGGTGGTAGGCGATCGCGTAGCCGCGCGCGAGTGTCGCGCCGGGGGAGAGCGCGCGCAGCGCGGCGCGCAGTTCCGCGCTCTGGCGAGCCGCGGCATCCCATCGTCTGTCGACGGTGTCGCGACCGCGCGCGGTCAGCAGCACGAGCTCGTGCACCCGCGGGTCGAGCAGGGCGTCGGGCGTGCGGAGGACGGGACGCGAGCGCAGCTGCTCGAGCTGGGCGATGTCGTGCTGCACGCGCTGGGTCAGCCGCAGCGTCGCGCGGGCGCGCAGCTGCTGCACGATGGCGCGCTGCTCGCCGACGTCGGGCACGACGCGCTTGGCGGCATCCGTCGGCGTCGAGGCGCGCAGGTCCGCGACATCGTCGAGGATCGGATGATCGTTCTCGTGCCCGATCGCACTGACGACGGGGGTGGATGCCGCGGCCACCGCGCGCACGAGGCGTTCGTCGCTGAATCCCAGAAGGTGCAGCGGGTCGCCGCCGCCGCGGGCGATGACGATGACGTCGACGTCCGGGTCGGCGTCGAGCAGCTCCAGGGCGGCGACGATCTCGCCGACGCTGCGCTCGCCCTGCACCGCTGCGTGCTCGACGCGGAACCGCACGCCCGGCCAGCGCAGCTCGGCGTTGCGGAGCACGTCCTTCTCGGCGTCGGAGCGCTCGCCGGTGATGAGGCCGATGCGCTGGGGCAGGAACGGCAGCGGCCGCTTGCGGGACGCGTCGAACAATCCCTCGGCGTAGAGGGCGGCGCGCAGGCGCTCGATCCGCTCGAACTGGTCACCGAGACCGAGCGGATGCATCGCCGAGACGATGACGCTGAAGTCACCCGACTTGACGAAGTAGTCCGCCTTCACCGACGCGACGACGTGGTCGCCGACCTTCAGATCGTCGGCGAGACGGCTGCGGACGCTTCCCCAGATGCGGAACGCGATGCTGGCGTCGGAGTCGGGATCGGTCA
>NZ_LMPK01000038.1:5449-14317 GCF_001423825.1 Microbacterium sp. Leaf351 | reverse complement strand
CCCCCAGGCCGACACGAAGTCGCGGATGGTCTGGTTGAAGCGCCCGACGGAGGTCGGGGCATCCTTCGTGGCATCCCTCGGGTGCACGGACGCCGGCGGAGGGGTCTCGCCGGGGGCGAGCTCGGGCTCGAACCTGGCCATGCGATCCTCCCGCGCCCTCCCAGGCGTCGATCATTAGACTCGACGGGTGACCTCCGCCGCCGTCTCCCTGCCTGTGCCCCGTGTTCCGGGCCGTCGCGGGCGCCTTCAGGATAACCCGGTCGACGGCGTCAAGAAGGTGCTGCTCGCCGCCCCGCGCGGCTACTGCGCGGGTGTCGACCGCGCCGTCGTGGCCGTCGAGAAGGCGCTCGAGCGGTTCGGCGCCCCGGTCTACGTGCGCAAGCAGATCGTGCACAACATCCATGTCGTGCGCGAGCTCGAGAGCAAGGGGGCGATCTTCGTCGACGAGGTCGACGCGGTGCCCGAGGGGGCGCACGTCGTCTTCAGCGCGCACGGTGTGTCGCCCGCCGTGGTGAACGCGGCATCCGATCGCGGTCTCGTCGCGATCGACGCGACATGCCCGCTGGTCACCAAGGTGCACCGCGAGGCGGTGCGGTTCGCACGCGACGACTTCGAGATCCTGCTGATCGGCCACACCGGTCACGAGGAGGTCGAGGGGACCGCCGGCGAGGCGCCCGACCACGTGACGATCGTGAACTCGCCCGCCGACGCCGCCGCCGTCGAGGTGCGCGACCCGTCGAAGGTCGTGTGGCTGTCGCAGACGACGCTGTCGGTCGACGAGACGATGGAGACCGTGCGGCGTCTGCGCGAGCGCTTCCCCGAGCTGCAGGATCCGCCGTCGGACGACATCTGCTACGCCACCCAGAACCGCCAGGTCGCCATCAAGAAGGTCGCGCAGGGCGCGGACCTCGTGATCGTCGTCGGATCGGCCAATTCGTCGAACAGCGTGCGGCTGGTCGAGGTCGCCCTCGAGCACGGCGCGAAGGCGGCGTACCGCGTCGACTACGCGTCGGAGGTGCAGCAGGAGTGGCTCGACGGCGTCGCGACCGTCGGGGTGACCAGCGGGGCATCCGTTCCCGAGGTGCTCGTGCAGGAGGTGCTCGACGAGTTGTCGGGCGCCGGCTACTCCGACGTCGAAGAGGTGCGTACGGCCGAGGAGGACCTGCTGTTCTCGCTGCCGAAGGAACTGCGTCAGGATGCCACGGGTCGCCGCGACGCCCGGGCACTGGGAGGGCGATCCGGCCGTGAGTGACCCGCAGGAGTCCCCCGAGGAGCGCCCGCGCCCGCAGTTCGGCGAGTACGCGACGCCCGAGGAACAGCGCGCCCGCATCCGTCAGCCCTCCGTCACCGACCACCTGTCGGACGGCATCGCGCCGCCGCCGCCGCCGGCCGCGCCTCCCGTCCTTCCGCCCCCGGCGCCGGTCAGCGGCGCGGCGGTGCGGCGGCCTCGACTCATCGACCGCGTCGCGACCTTCGTGCTGCTCGGCTACGGGCTGGTCACCGTGCTGAGCGCCATTCCGCAGTTCGTCGACTTCACCGGTTTCGTCAGTACGCTCTCGCAGGTCATGGGTCTTCGATCGGACCTTCCGGTGCCCGCGTCGGGTCGCGCCTGGGGCATCGCCGCCGCCGTCGTGCTCGGGGTCGGTTGGCTCGCCACGTTCGTGCTCTCCTGGGCCGTGACACGTTCGGGGCGCCTCGCCTTCTGGATCCCGCTCGTCGCGGGAGCCGTGATCAACATCCTCGCGTCGTTCCTGGTCGTCGTGCCGCTGCTGTCGGACCCGGCCTTCCTCACCGCCATCCAGAGCGTCGGCGTCATCGCGCCGAGTCCGACCGCCACCTGAGGGAGACCGCCATGCCTCGCGTCATCGCCGTCTGCGTCGTGCACGACCTGCGTCCCGATGCGGGCACGGTGGGCGTGACGGCGATCGACAAGCGGCCCGTCGAGGGCCCCGTGAAGGTGGGTCCCTACGGCGTCTACGCCGATGTGCAGGCGGATCGCAAGCATCACGGCGGCCTCGACCAGGCCGTCTACGTCTACGCCGAAGAAGACGCGCGGTTCTGGGAGGGCGAGCTCGGCCGAGAGCTCGCGCCCGGCTTCTTCGGGGAGAACCTGCGGGTCGAGGGGCTGGATGTCAACGCCGCGCGTGTCGGCGAGGTCTGGCGCATCGGCGCGACCCTCGAAGTACAGGTGACGTCGCCGCGCAAGCCCTGCCAGACATTCGCGCGGTGGGTCGGCGGTGACGACGAGCGCGGCTGGGTCAAGCGATTCACCCGCGAGGGGCGTCTCGGCCCCTACCTGCGCGTGCTCACGCCGGGCGAGATCGCGGCCGGAGATGAGATCACGGTGCTGTCGGTGCCGGATGATGCCCCCACCGTGATCGACGGGGTGCCGGGCGTCGCGCGGGCCGCGGCATCCGCTCTCTGACGGCCGGTCGCTCCGCGGTCACCCGGCTCGGCGCCGGAGCGTGACGCACCCCGGCGATGGGCAGGGCTGCGTGCACCGTCGACGGGGGAGCCGGAGACGCGACGACGCCCCGCCCACCGAAGTGAGCGGGGCGTCGCGGGATCGTGTCAGGCGCCGAGCGACTTGCCCGCCGAACCGAGCTGCTGCGTGGCCTCGACGACGCGCACGGCCATCGCCGACTCGGCGACCTTGCCCCAGGCGCGCGGGTCGTAGGCCTTCTTGTTGCCCACCTCGCCGTCGAGCTTGAGCACGCCGTCGTAGTTGGAGAACATGTAGCCGGCGATCGAGCGGGTGAACGCGTACTGCGTGTCGGTGTCGATGTTCATCTTCACGACGCCGTTCGCGACCGCGAGCGCGATCTCCTCGGGGGTCGAGCCCGAGCCGCCGTGGAAGACGAGGTCGAGCGGCTTGGGGCCGGTGCCGAACTTCTCGGCGATGCCGGCCTGGATCTCGCCGAGGAGCTCCGGGCGCAGCTTGACGTTGCCGGGCTTGTAGACGCCGTGCACGTTGCCGAAGGTCAGGGCCGAGATGTAGCGGCCCTTCTCGCCGAGCCCGAGGGCCTCGACGGCCTTGGTGACGTCACCCACGGTCGTGTAGAGCGCGTCGTTGGTGCCCTCGTGCTTGACGCCGTCCTCTTCGCCGCCGACGACGCCGACCTCGATCTCGAGGATGGCGTGGATGTTCTTGAGGCGGGGGAGGAGTTCGGCGGCGATGTCGATGTTCTCGTCGAGGGGCACCGCGGAGCCGTCCCACATGTGGGACTGGAAGATCGGGTTGCGACCGGCGCGCACCTCTTCCTCGGACGCCTCGAGAAGGGGCAGCACGAAGCCGGGGAGCGCGTCCTTCGGGCAGTGGTCGGTGTGCAGGGCGACGGTGATGTCGTAGTTCTTGGCGACCTCGGTGACGTACTTGGCGAAGGCCAGTGCGCCGGTGGCGCGGGCCTTGACGGTCTGGCCGGCGAAGTAGTCGGCGCCACCGGTGGTCACCTGGAGGATGCCGTCGGAGCCCGCCTCGGCGAGGCCCTGGAGGACGGCGTTGATCGTCTGCGAGCTCGACACGTTGATCGCGGGGTACGCGAAGCCGCCGGCCTTCGCGCGGTCGAGCATGTCGGCGTACTGATCAGGGGTGGCGACGGGCATGGGGGCTCCTTGAGTGAGGCGTCGTTTCCATGCGCAACTCTAGCGAAGGGGCCCGGATGCCGCGGCTCCGCCGCCGTGCGAAAGAAGCGGCGATCTTTCGGGGCTCAAGCGCCGAAAACGGCGGGGTTCGACACACTTCGATCGATAGGCTGGCGTCCATGGTGAGTCTGACCGCGGACATGAGCCCGCTGCATCCCGATCGAAACCTGGCTCTCGAGCTCGTCCGTGCCACCGAGGCCGCCGCCATCCGGTCGGTGCCGTTCATCGGCCGCGGGGCGAAGGAAGCGGCCGACGGTGCCGCCGTCGACGCGATGCGCGCGTTCCTCGGCACCGTCAACTTCGACGGCGTCATCGTCATCGGCGAGGGCGAGAAGGACAACGCCCCCATGCTCTTCAACGGCGAGCACGTCGGCACCGGTCGCGGCCCGCAGTGCGATGTCGCCGTCGATCCCATCGACGGCACGTCGCTGACGGCCGCGGGACGCAACAACGCGCTGTCGGTCATCGCCGTGTCCGACCGCGGCGCGATGCTCGACGCGTCGAGCGTGTTCTACATGGACAAGCTCGTCACGGGCCCTGCCGGCGTCGGCGTCGTCGACATCCGCCTGCCCATCGGCGAGAACATCCGCCGCCTCGCGAAGGCGACCGGCAAGCCGGTGGAGGAGATCGTCGTCTCGGTGCTGCACCGCGATCGTCACGAGCGTCTCATCGAGGAGATCCGCGAGGCCGGTGCGGGCACCCGCCTCATGTCGGACGGCGACGTCGCCGGCGGCATCAACGCGGCGCGGCACAACGCACGCACCGACATCTGCGTGGGTGTGGGCGGCAGCCCCGAGGGCATCGTCACGGCCTGTGCGATCAAGGCGCTCGGCGGCCACATCCAGGGGCGCCTCTGGCCCCGCAACGACGACGAGAAGCAGCGCGGTCTCGACGCCGGGCTCAAGTTCGACGATTTCGTCTACGAGGCCGACGACCTGGTCAAGGGAAACAACACGATCTTCGTGGCGACCGGAGTCACCGACGGCCAGCTCGTCGGCGGTGTGCGTCGCGAGGGCGACCACATCTACACCGAGAGCGTCGTGCTGCGCGGCGCATCGGGAACCCTCCGCCGCATCTCCTCGGAGCACCTCACCTCGAAGTGGCTCTGACGGTCCTCGACGACGTTTGCCACGGCGACACGACCCGGTGCGTCGGCGGCGGTCTGGCAGAATGAGACCGTCGCCCGCGCACGCGGGCGGGCTTGCGTGAAGGGACAGAGGATGTCGGCACCCACCGGTTCCACTCCCGATTCCGCGACTCCGCAGACAGGTGCGATGAAGGTCGTCGCCGCCGCGGTCGACCCGGCGCGACGGCCGGACGTGCTGCTGCGCAAGCGGCGCCCCGAGGGCGAGCAGATGAGTGCGTGGTGGCCCATCGGCGCATTCGTCGTGATCTCGGCGATCGTGATCGCGCTCATGAACTTCGTGCCCGGCGGAGCCTGAGCCACTCGTCGCCAGCTGCTCGGACGGTCGCTTCGGCGGGCGCCGTCAGTCGTCGATCGCCGCGAGCAGTTCAGGTGCGGTGAGCCGACGCGGCGACTTCTCGATCGGTGCCGGTGCGATGACGGCGTCGCGCTTGGTCTCGTCGATCCCGGGGAACCTGCGCGCTGTCACGAGCACCCGCGACTCGAGCGAACCGGCGAAACCGTTGTAGGCGTCGACAGTGCGCTCGAGGGCTCGGCGGAGCGAGTCGGCGTGCCCGGCGAGACCGCCGAGCCGCTCGTAGAGCTGCGATCCCAGGTCGAACAGGGTGCGTGCCTCGGCGGAGACCTCCTGCTGCGTCCAGGTGAAGGCGACCGTCTTCAGCACCGCCCACAGGTTCACGGGCGACGCGAGCGCGACCCGTCTGGTGAACGCGTAGTCGAGCAGGGCGGGGTCTTCATCGAGGGCCGAGGCCAGCAGAGACTCGCTCGGCAGGAAACAGATGACGAACTCGGGGCTCGCGTCGAGGCCCGCCCAATATGCCTTCTTCGCCAGGGCGTCGATGTGGGCGCGCACCGCGCGGGCGTGCCGCGTCATGAGCGTGCGGCGGCGTTCGCCGTCGTCGCCGGTCGCGGTCAGCGCGATCACGGATGCCTCGAGGTAGGCGTCGAGCGGAACCTTCGCGTCGAGGGCGAGGGCCTTGCCGCCGGGAAGGCGCACTACCATGTCGGGACGGCCCGCACCGGCATCCGAGGACAGCGAACTCTGCAGGTCGAAGTCGACGTGGCGGGTGAGGCCCGCTGCCTCGACGACGCGACGCAGCTGCGTCTCGCCCCAGACGCCGCGTGTGGCGCCCGAGCGCAGCGCGCTCGCGAGCGACTCGGTCGTCGCGCGCAGCGCCTCATCCGATTCCTGTGCGCGGCGCAGCTGCTCGGCCAGGGAGCCGTATTGCGTCTGACGCTCCCGCTCGAGCTCGTCGACCCGGCGCCGCATCACGTGCAGCGTCTCGCTGACCGGCGCGAGCGCGCGCAGCACCGACTGGTCACGGCGCTCGCGATCGTCGCGCGTCTCGAGCTCGGCGCGCGCGTGTGCGAGCTCCTCCCGCGCCGCCGCGGTGGCGGCCTCCGCCGCTGCCACCCGCGCCCGCTGGTCGCTCTGGGCGCGGGCATGCCGGGCGGATGCCACGGCCCACGCGACGACCGCGCCGATCACGGCGGCGACGATCGCGATCACGACGGTGGCGACATCCATGGTCACAGTGTGGGGGAGGGTGCCGACATCGTCAGGCGGCGACGGCGGCGGGCTCGGCGAGGGTGCCGATGCGCACGCCCGCGAGCGCGGCGAGCTCGTCGATGTCACCGGCGCCGAGGCGTCGGGCGGCGTCGACCATGATGTGCGCGCAGGCCGCGGCATCCGCTGTCGCATCGTGGTGGGGGAACGGGCCGAACCCGGTCGCGTCGGCGACGGCCGGCAGACGGTACGACGGCAGGTCGTAGACGCGGCGCGCGACCTGCACGCTGCAGGCGTAGCGGGCCGGAGGGCACGCGTCACCGGTGGCCTCGCAGGCGCGCCGGATGACCGCCATGTCGAAGCCCGCGTTGTGGGCGACGAGCACGTCGTCGCCCGTGAAGCGCGCGAGAGCGGGCAGCTGCTCGGTCCAGGTCGGCGCGCTCTCGACATCGTCGGGGTGGATGCCGTGGATGCCCACGTTGATCTCGAAGAACCGGTCGTGGCCGGCGGGCGGGCGGATCAGCCAGCCCGCGGTCTCGACGATGCGTCCGTTGCGCACGCGTGCGAGCCCGACGGCGCACGCCGACGCACTGGAGGAGTTCGCCGTCTCGAAGTCGATCGCGGTGAAGTCCAAGGCCACGCTCCTACCGTGCGCCCGCGCGCCGGGACGTCCGGTGCGCCACGCCGACGACGGGCGGATGTCGCGCTGCGGCCGTCGTGCCCCCGGCGTAGGGTCGCAGACATGGCAGGCAGAGACCAGATGTCGACCTCGTTCGGTGCGGTGGCGGGGACCTATGAGGCCGGGCGACCCGACTATCCGTGGGAGGCGGTCGGGTGGATGCTCGAGCCCGCGCTCGACGGCGACCGCCCGCTGCGCGTCGCCGACGTCGGCGCTGGCACCGGGAAGCTCACCCGCGTCGTCGCGGCCGGTCGCGCCGAGGTCGTCGCGATCGACCCCGATCCGGCGATGCTCGCGCAGCTGCGCGACACCGTCCCCGGGGTTCCCACGTTCGTCGGCACCGCCGAGCAGCTGCCGCTGCCCGAGGCATCCGTCGACGCCGTCGTCCTGGGGCAGGCCTGGCACTGGGTCGACGTCGCGCCCGCCTCGGCCGAGATCGGTCGGGTGCTGCGCTCCGGAGGTGTGCTCGGACTGGTGTGGAACCTGCGCGACGATCGCGACCCGTGGGTACGTCGCATGACCGAGGTGATGCACGGCTCGAACGCCGAGAACATGATGGATGCCGGCGGCCCCAGGGTCGAGGCGCCGTTCGACGGTCTCGAATCCGAGGTGTGGGACTGGGCTCGGCCGATGACCGCCGAGCAGCTGTGGGCGATGATGCGCTCGCGCAGCTACATCATCACTGCCAGCCCGGCCGATCGCGGGGCCATCGAGGAGCGCTTCGCCGCGGTGCTCGCCGAGCGTCCCGAGCTCGCCGCGGGCGGCACCATCGACCTTCCGTACCGCACGCACGCGTTCCGCGCGCGACGGCCGTGAGCGCACGATGACCGGCCGCCCTCTCACCGTCTGCAACTTCGTGACCGTCGACGGGCGCTACGAGGACGACACGCACGACATCGCCTCGTTCTTCGCGCACCAGCACCCCGACTACGCGGGCGCCGACACGTTCGACCATTACACGACCGCGCTCATGCGGGCCAGCGACACCCTGCTGCTCGCGGGACGGCGGTCGGCGCTGCAGAACCTCGCGTACTGGCGGTCGGTCGAATCGGATGCCGCCGCCACCGCGATCCGGCGGGAGTTCGCCGCGCTCATCCGTACGATCGAGGTGGTCATCGTCTCCGACACCGTGTCCGAGGCGGACCTCGCCGATCATCCGCAGGCGCGGGTGGTGCGTCGGGCCGAGGCCCGTGCGGAGGTTGCCGCACTGAAGCGACGGGACGGGCGCGGCATCCTCGTGCTGCTGTCGCGGCTGCTGTGGAACGACCTGATGCACGCCGGTCTCGTCGACGAGCTGCACCTCGTCACCTTCCCGCTCATCGCGGGCACCGGCGTGCCGCTGTTCGATGCCAAGCCGGCCGTCGCGCTGAAGCTGCTCGAGACCCGCACGTGGACCGGAAGCGGCAACGTGCTCATGCGCTGGCGGGTCGATGCCGCCGAGTCGCGGCATCCGCGCCCGTAGACTGAACTCCCGTGGCTCTCACCATCGGAATCGTCGGACTCCCGAACGTCGGCAAGTCGACCCTCTTCAACGCCCTGACCAAGAACCAGGTTCTCGCCGCGAACTACCCGTTCGCGACGATCGAGCCGAACGTCGGCGTGGTGAACCTGCCCGACGTGCGCCTGCAGCAGCTCGCGGATGTGTTCCACAGCGAGCGGCTCGTGCCCGCCTCGGTGTCGTTCGTCGACATCGCCGGCATCGTGCGCGGCGCGAGCGAAGGGGAGGGGCTCGGCAACCAGTTCCTCGCGAACATCCGCGAGGCCGACGCCATCGCGCAGGTCGTGCGCGGCTTCGCCGACGCCGACGTGGTGCACGTCGACGGAAAGGTCGACCCGCAGGCCGACCTCGAGACGATCGGTGCCGAGCTGATGCTCGCCGACCTGCAGACCCTCGAG
>NZ_LMPK01000038.1:3011-5436 GCF_001423825.1 Microbacterium sp. Leaf351 | reverse complement strand
CCGCGACCGCCGCGAAGGACGCCCTCGAGCGCGGCGTGCTGCTGTCGGCATCCGCACTCGACCTCGCGCCCATCAAGGAACTCGGGCTGCTCACCGCCAAGCCCTTCATCTTCGTCTTCAACGTCGACGAGTCGGTGCTGACGGATGCCGCACGTCTCGCCGAGCTCGCAGCCCTCGTCGCCCCCGCGAAGGCGGTGTTCCTCGACGCGAAGATCGAGTCCGAGCTCATCGACCTCGACCCCGAGGATGCCGCTGAGCTGCTGGCCTCCACCGGTCAGAGCGAGTCGGGTCTCGACCAGCTCGCGCGCGTCGGCTTCGACACGCTCGGGCTGCAGACCTACCTGACCGCGGGCCCGAAGGAGGCCCGCGCGTGGACGATCGGCAAGGGCTGGAAGGCCCCGCAGGCCGCCGGAGTGATCCACACCGACTTCGAGAAGGGCTTCATCAAGGCCGAGGTGATCTCGTTCCAGGACCTGCTCGACGCGGGGTCGGTCGTCGAGGCGCGCTCGCGCGGCAAGGCCCGCCTCGAGGGCAAGGAATACGTCATGCAGGACGGCGACGTCGTCGAATTCCGTCACAGTTAGGCATTTGGCGAAAGGGCAGGATGATCCGCTACAACCGCTCGACAATGTCGATCTACAGCGACGTGCGGACTGCGGCCGAGATCACGTCCGTTCTCGGCCTCGAACCGCACGACAGCCACGACATCGGCGAGCCGACGAAGGCTGCGCTGCGAGGCATGGATCTGAAGCCAGGAGCCATGTCCTATCAGCAAGCCCACTGGTCACTCAGCGCTGATGATGCTCTTGTCGATCCTGAGGACGAGACAGGCTTTGCATCGCTGAGGGTTCTCGTCGACTCTTTTCGAGATCGCGCAGAGGCACTCGCTGCGCTGCGCGCGGACTGCGAGACGATCATTTGGTGGTCGGGTGATTCGGATAGTTCTCAGGGAGGCTTCGTCATCCCCGCCGATCTCCTTGCCGATTTGGCGCGCCTGGGTTGCGACCTTTACGGAACCGCTTTCTTGGATGACGACGACGATGACGATGCCTAGCGGCGACGTGGTGGAGTTCCGCTTCAACAACTGAATGGGCCGTTTTGCCGCGGAATTACGCGGAATTTGGCGAATCAGTCCGCACAGACTCCGCAAAAGTCCGCAGAACACTTTCGACGAGAGTGCTCGTCGCGGCCCGTGTGCGGTCGTCGGCGGTGGGCCACAAATGGCTGTACGTGTTGAGCGTTGTGGTCGCTTTCGCGTGCCCGAGAGCGCGCTACACGGTGACGACATCGCGCCCCGCGGCGATCAATCCCGAGGCGTAGAAGTGCCGGAGATCGTGTAGCCGCACGCCTTCGATACCAGCACGCTGAAGCGTGGTCTTCCACCAATAGTGGATCGTGTTCTGGTGCGGTGGTTCGTTGTTCCTGCCGTAGAAGATCCACCGGTCGGCGCCGAACGTCTTCCAGGTGGCGATGTGCTCGCTCAGCAGGTTCAAGAGTTCGTCGGGCGCCGGGATGTCGCGCTCGGAGCCGTACTTGGGCGGGCGCAGATCGACGAGGCCGCCGGGCTTGCGTTGCACCTGCCGCCGCACGCGGATCTGGCGGTGCAGAAAGTCGACGTCGGGGAGCTGCATCGCCGCAGCCTCGCCGAGACGTAGCCCCGCGAACGCGCAGAATGCGATGAAGGGCCGGAACCACTCCTCGGCGGCGCTCATGATCTCCGCGACCTCTTCCGGCGTGGGGATCCGCATGGCCATGTCGGCCTTCCGCATGCGGGGGAGTGTCACCCCGAGTGACGGGTCCGTGGCGGTCAGCCGGTCGCGGACGGCCGCGCGGAGTACCGCGCGGATGTTGTTGACGCGTATCTTGATCGTTCCGGGTGCGTAGCCGCCGGCGTGCATCTGCTTCACCCACGCCTCGACCTGAGATCGGCGGATGCTGCGCAACTCCACCTCGCGGAACGCGCACTTCGCGACCGTGAGCTTCATCGCGACGGTGGTCGTCGGCGCCCACACCTGTCGTTGCGACCAGTCGGCGAAGTACGAGGCCAGCGAGATCGCACCGGCCTTCGGATCGACGTACATGCCGGTGACCACTTGCGAGGTGACCTCATCGAGCCACCGCTGAGCGTCGCGCTTCGTGCGGAAGTGTCGTGAATGCTCGCGGCGCATCTCGTCCCGGTAGCGCGCTCGCCAGGTGCCGTTGGGACGTTGCTTGATGCTCGCCATCGCTCACCTCCGAGGCCACCATTGTCGCTCAGTGGGTCGTCGACCTGCCAGAGCCGACCCCGCTCCGGTGCCGCGTTGGAGATCGAGCGCGCCGAACCGCTTGCGTATCAAAGGGCGTTGCGGTTGCCGGTGGCGTGGAGCGATATCCCTTCGAGATGGTCTTCGGGGACAGCAAGCAGGGCATGACCTTCCTGACAGTC
>NZ_LMPK01000038.1:288-2996 GCF_001423825.1 Microbacterium sp. Leaf351 | reverse complement strand
CCTCGGCGATTCTTACGCTGATGTGGCGCAACACCGAGACTGGCGAGGAGATCACCCCGGGCCCCCCGGACTATGTCGCTTTTACCGCCACTACAAGCGCGGGCGTCCTAGTGGCGGGCGACCTCACTAGCGCACTGGCTACGGAGCCGTGTTTGGGGGATCACGGTCGAAGGAACGTCTGGCCCACGGACGATCGCTGGCTCGGAATGGACGGACACCCCAACCCTCACATTGCACGCGGTCAACGATTCGAGTCGGAAGCTCGGGCTGGCTATGACCGACCCTGGGATGTCGATAGACCTCGGCATCCCGATTGAGAAAGTCCGAGCGGGGGAATGTGACTTCGCAGAGGTTGGCCCCGCTGGAATTGCTGACTTCTTCAACACGGTGACCGCCCGGCAGGCGAGCATTCGGCTCAACCATCACTCCGATGACGACAGCGCGGTCCCCGATGACCTGCCGATCCCGCGCCCTCTGACGATGAGCCTTTCCGGAGGCGACCAGGATTTCACGGGGGGCGCTAATCGACCCGCCTTTCGAGGGGATGTCGGCCGTACAAAGGAGCTGACCTGACAGCTACGGTGAAACCCATGCTTGGCTACTCGATGACAGCGTCGCGCATCCTCCACCCCGAGCGGCTCGCGCGCACTGTGAGCGCGAGTGCGGCGCCGAAGGAGAAGGGCATCTACTGCTGGTGGTTCGCGCCTGGAAGCCTCCCGGTGCCGGCCGCACCATACGCGAAGGCTGACGGCTTCGAACTGCTCTATGTCGGCATCGCACCCAGCTCTTCGACGAGCAAGAGCCTGCTCCGACCGCGGCTCGTCCGGCATGCGACCGGCGATGCTTCACGGTCCACACTCCGGCTGACACTCGGTGTGCTTCTCGCGGACGAACTGGGCCTCACGCTCGGCATTCACAAGAGGCGGCCGAACTGGGGGCCGGACGGAGAGGCGACGCTCAGCCGGTGGATGAGCGAGCATGCCCGCATCGCCTGGGTGGTCCATCCTGAGCCGTGGACGGTGGAGGACGATCTTCTCGCCAACGCGACGCTCGCGCTCAACATCGACGGACGCTCCGACTCGTTCGCCCGAGAGTTGAAGGGCAGGCGGACCGACGCGCGAAAAACTGCTCGCGCGGTCGTTTGAAGCGCCTGCCACCTCGCCCTGATTGTGTCCGAAACGCTCAATAGAATCGGGGGACTGGCCCGCTCGGAAGGTACCTCGATGGCGAAACGTCTCACAGCCGGTCGTAATGAAGTCGGCGTGCTCTGCGACATCCGCGAGACAGCACAGAGGGTCGGCGAAGAGGTGCGGGGCTTCCCCACGGGGAGGTTCGTTGAAGGCGAGCAGGCGAAGAACGCCAAGCGTCCGGACGTCATCATTGCGCAAGCTGATGGGAACCCGGAAGTCACCGCGTCCGGTGAAGCGAAGAGGCCCGAGACGGAGCGGCTTACCTGATGGCATCGCCTGTCGTCGTGGACGGGCGGCTCGACCGCGAGAAGCTCCTGGAGTTGCTCGCGATCGGCGCTGAGCATGACGAGCTGGACTTTAAGGCGACGCTCGACCTGCAAACTCCCAAGCACAGACTGGGTCTTGTCCTCGACATCATCGCAATGATGAACGCTGCGGGCGGGTTTATCGTGCTTGGCGCCCATGACAACGGCAAGCCAGCCCATGACCGTGACCCGCTCGATGCGCCCCGGTTCGACTCCGCAAGTCTGGGCGCCCTCGTCGCGCGACATATCGCTGCTCAGCCACGAGTTACGTCTCAGGCGCACGTCATCGAAGAGCGCACACTTGTGCTCATACATGTCGCGCCGTCTGTCTCTGGTCTGCCGGTCATCGTAAGCAAGGTCGGCGAGTACGACTCAGGCGACGGCAAGACGAAGACGGGGGTTTTCCAGCAGGGCGTCCTTTACACCCGCGAGGGCACGCGGAACATCCCGGCCTCCGACGTTCATTGGGATGCCCTGCTCAGCCGGTATCGAGCGAACGTCATCGCTGAGGCGCGCGAGAGCGCCGACCTTCTCATCCGCCGGTTCGTGGAGGGTCTCAGCTCGACCACCCCGGGCGCTCCGTCCTTGCCGCCTCTTCTCCTGGAGATGGACCCGGACTCCTTCGTCGAAGCCTTCCGTCAACACATCGACGCGGGTAGTGACGCAACAATAAACCGCTTCATCCGTGAGGCGCGGAGAGATTCCAGTTATCAACAGGCGGCGAACCCCAATGAGCGTGCCGCCGTCCTCGACAAGCTCGCTTTGGTCGCCATCGAGGCGATGCGGTCAGGGCGCAGCGACCTCTTCGACGCGGTTATCTCCGCGCTTCATCGCGTCTACGAGTCGGGCGGCCCCGTCGGCGAATATTCGACCACGATCGTGAATGTGTTCGAGATACCGATTGCAGAACACTGGCAGCAGATTCTCGTCCGCGTGTGGCTCATCGGCGCGGCTGCTGAGCGCGAGAGGGACTGGTCGGCTCTCGCGAGCCTCGTCCAACGCCCCATCCAACTTGGGACCGACGAGAAGTACCCCTCGTGGCTCCGCCACGGTATTGTCTTCGCGTCCCGTGCTCGACTCTTCGCCGATGAGAACCGAGGCGGTGCGCTCGTCGTGTCCCTCGCACGCGAGCACGCGACCGAAGTTGAGGTCCTCGCCGATGACATCCTGCTGAGGGACGCCGCCGACCCAGTGGATGAGCTGCTGGACTCGC
>NZ_LMPK01000038.1:0-244 GCF_001423825.1 Microbacterium sp. Leaf351 | reverse complement strand
CCGCCTCTACCCGAGCGCAGCGGCGCTGAACCAAGAGCGCGCGAATCCGGCCCTCCGGCTCGTCGCCACGAGACCTGATGTGCGAGAGCAGCTCGTTCCTGGCAGCACCGACGCGCAGTGGGCGGTAGCGCTCCGCGACGTTCTCGAACTTGCCGTCATCCAGTCCAGAAGTCACGGGACGGGAGCTGAACCCGGTCTTGTGGACACCTGATCTGAGCGGCGAGAGTCGTTCGTGAAGGAGTCA
>NZ_LMPK01000037.1:40023-43819 GCF_001423825.1 Microbacterium sp. Leaf351 | reverse complement strand
CCACCACCGGAAACAACCGAAGTGACACCACACCACGGGACTTGACCGGCGGGAGGCGGCGCCCTGGGGGAAGGGCGCCGCCTCGCACGCCACCTTGCATTGGGGGTTGCGGGTGACATGCAGAACGCGCGAACGCGTTCCGAAGCACACCTTACGCAACCTCAGGCATCGTGCCAAACCCGGGCGCCCCGCAACCTCGCGCAACGTTCGGCACCCGAGCGTGTCGCGGCGCGGTGCTATACACAATGTGGACCTTCGTCCCTCTCGACGGCACGCAAAGGAGCGAGCAATGAGTCAGATCGACAGCCTTCTTCACGAGGACCGGCACTTCGCGCCCGCCGCTTCCTTCCGCGCCCAGGCCGTGGGCACCGCGGAGCTCTACGAACGCGCCGCAGCCGACCGCGAGGGCTTCTGGGCCGAGCAGGCGCGGGAGCTCGTGCACTGGCACCGCCCCTTCACGCAGGTGCTCGACTGGACCAACCCGCCGTTCGCGGAATGGTTCGCCGACGGCGAGCTGAACGTCGCCTACAACTGCCTCGACCGGCATGTCGAGGCAGGCAACGGCGCCCGCGTCGCCCTCTATTGGGAAGGCGAGCCGGGAGACTCCCGCCAGGTGACGTACGCCGAGCTCACCGACGAGGTCAAGCGACTCGCCAACGTGCTCGGCGACCTCGGCATCGGCCGCGGCGACCGCGTCGCGATCTACCTGCCGATGATTCCAGAGGCGGTCGCGGCCATGCTCGCGGTCGCCCGCGTGGGAGCGATCCACTCCGTGGTGTTCGGCGGGTTCTCCGCCGACAGCCTGCGCGCCCGCATCGACGACGCCGGAGCAAAGCTCGTGATCACCGCCGACGGCGGCTGGCGCAAGGGCAAGGTCTCACCGCTGAAGCCCGCCGTCGACCAGGCACTCGCCGACCGCGGATCCGGGGCGCAGGAGACCGTCGAGCACGTGCTCGTCGTCAAGCGCGGCGACAATCCCGTCGACTGGGCCGAAGGGCGCGACATCTGGTGGCATGAGGCCGTGCCCGCGGCATCCGCCGATCATGAGGCGCAGCCGTTCCCCGCCGAGAACCCGCTGTTCATCCTCTACACGTCGGGTACCACCGGGAAGCCGAAGGGCATCCTGCACACGTCGGGCGGGTACCTCACGCAGGCGACCTTCACCAACAAGGTCGTGCACGACATCCACCCCGAGACGGATGTCTACTGGTGCACCGCCGACATCGGCTGGATCACAGGCCACTCCTACGTCACGTACGGTCCGCTCTCCAACGGCGCGTCGCAGGTGCTCTACGAAGGAACTCCCGAATCACCCGAGCCCGGCCGCTGGTGGGCGCTGGTCGAGAAGTACAAGGTGAGCGTGCTCTACACGGCGCCCACCGCCATCCGCTCGTTCATGAAGCAGGGCCGGCAGATCCCCCAGCAGTACGACCTGTCGAGCATCCGGGTGCTCGGGTCGGTGGGCGAACCCATCAACCCCGAGGCTTGGATCTGGTACCGCGAGATCATCGGCGCTGACGAGGCCCCGATCGTCGACACGTGGTGGCAGACCGAGACCGGGGCCATCATGATCTCCGCACTGCCCGGCGTCACCGAGACCAAGCCCGGTTCGGCGCAGGTGCCGATCCCCGGCGTCTCGATCGACGTCGTCGACGAGAGCGGCGCCCACGTCGGCAACGGCAACGGCGGACTGCTCGTGATCACCGAGCCGTGGCCGTCGATGCTGCGCGGCATCTGGGGCGACCCCGAGCGGTTCGTCGAGACCTACTGGGAGAAGTTCGCCGACCAGGGGTACTACTTCGCGGGAGACGGCGCGCGCCTCGACGACGACGGCGACATCTGGCTGCTCGGCCGTGTCGACGACGTGATGAACGTCTCGGGCCACCGGCTCTCCACCGCCGAGATCGAGTCGGCTCTGGTCGCGAACGAGGCCGTCGCCGAGGCTGCGGTCGTCGGAGCGAGCGACGAGACCACCGGCCAGGCTGTCGTCGCATTCGTCATCATCAAGGAGAACTACCTCAAACAGCACTCCCCCGATGGGCTCGCCGGCACACTGCGCGGGTGGGTGGGCGAGCAGATCGGTCCGATCGCGCGCCCGCGTGACGTCTACATCGTGGGCGAGCTGCCCAAGACCCGTTCCGGCAAGATCATGCGCCGTCTGCTCCGGGATGTCGCGGAGGGCCGCGAGGTCGGCGACACCACGACGCTCGCCGACACGGCGGTGATGAGCGTCATCTCGGCGCAGGTGCGCTGACACGCCCTATATAGAGGAGGGGTCGGCGCACAGGCGCCGACCCCTCCTCTCGCGTGTGCGCTCAGGCGAGAGTGAAGACGACCTCGACCTCGACAGGCGAGTCGAGCGGGAGCACGGGAACACCGACGGCGGATCGCGCGTGGCGGCCGGCCTCACCGAACACCTCGCCGAGCAGCTCGCTCGCTCCGTTGATGACGCCCGGCTGGCCGGTGAACTCCGGCACCGACGCAACGAAGCCGGTGACCTTCAGCACACCCGTGAGCTTGTCGACTCCCCCCACGACCGCTGCCGCGGCGGCGATCGCGTTCAACGCGGACTGGCGGGCATAGGAGGCCGCATCTGACGCCGGCACGAGGCCGTGGCCGTCTCCGACTTTGCCGGTGGCCGGCAGCGCACCCGACACGAACGGCAGCTGACCGGCCGTGTAGACGAGGTCGCCGTGCACCTTGGCGGGCACGTAGGCCGCCACCGGAGGGACGACCTCCGGCAGCTCGAGTCCGAGCTCGGCGAGGCGGGCACTGATGGTCATCGGTCTTCTCCTTCGAAACGCTGCGCGGCCTCGGCGGCGGCCGCGAGTCCCACGTTGGCTGCGGCATCCGTCGTCACGGGCCGCTTGAAGTAGGCGACGAGGCCCCCCTCGGGTCCCGTCACCACCTGAACGAGCTCCCACCCATGCTTGCCCCAGTTGTTGAGGATCGCGGCGGTGTTGTGGATCAGCAGGGGCGTGGTGAGGTACTCCCACGTGGTCATGAGGCTCCGTCGGGTCGTGGTCGGGCGCGCACGGGCGCGGGCCTGCAAGGCTTCGCCCAGCATCCTGGCTTACGATCAAGCCTATGCCTGCATCGAAAACCACGGGTGGTGGTCTGCTTGCCGGACTCGCCGGACTGATCGGACTCAGCGCCGTCGCTGGAGTCCTCATCGCCGCCACGGTCACCCCCGCGATCGCGGTCACCTCGGCCACCGCATCGGGTGCGATCAACATGTTCGAGGATCTCCCGTCGAACCTCGACATCCAGACCCTGATGCAGCCGACGGTCTTCTACGCGAAGGACCCGTCGACTGGCCAGTACACCGAGATGACCTCGTACTACACCCAGAACCGCACGCCGGTGACGTACGACGAGGTGGCGCCGGTGATGTACCAGGCGATCCTCTCGAGCGAGGACCCGCGGTACTACGAGCACGGCGGGATCGACCTGATCGGCACCACGCGCGCGCTGCTCTCGAACATCCAGGGCAACAACGTGCAGGGTGGATCCTCGATCAGCCAGCAGTACGTGAAGAACGTGCTCGTGCAGAACTGCTACTCGACGGCGACGAACGACGCCGATGTGCAGAAGTGCTACAACGACGCCACCAACTCGTCGGGCGGCAGCGGCATCCAGCGCAAGCTGCAGGAGATGCGCTACGCCATCGCACTCGAGCAGAAGTATTCCAAGAACGACATCCTCGTCGGCTACCTGAACATCTCGAACTTCGGCGGGCAGACGTACGGTATCGAGGCGGCAGCCGAGCGCTACTTCGGCGTGCACGCCAAAGACC